>JAUWTT010000642.1 GCA_030614585.1 Acidobacteriota bacterium | reverse complement strand
TCTGGCAGGCTATGGTTTTTGGATCTCCGCAGACCGGAGCAGCTTCCTGCGTCGTCGACTGGAGGAATTCGGCTAGAGACGATACTAAGAGAAGAATAGAGACTGGGGTCCGTCAAATCGACTCAAACTCTGCTCACAGTATCACACGAATCTCTGCCGCTCGTTCCTGCTGTTCTTCTACGCTTCGATCTTGAATCGGCGCGCCATCGACGTGAAGGATGTTTCGTGTTTCGCTCTACGCACCGGGTGCAGGACTGGGTCAAATGCCCGTTCTCGGGGTCTTCTGTGGGGGTTCTCTTTCACCCGGAGTCAGAACATCAGGTGGAGGGGTAATGGCCACAACTCAGGACTTCGGTCGGACAGAGTTACACATGGAACAAGATGGCCTCCATCTGATCACTCCCCGATGTGAGATTTAAGAGGCCAAGTGTAACAGCGCCCGTGGGTTTGACGTACCCCAATTATGAGAAGTCATTTGTGAAAGGCTGACTGTTGGAAGAGAGGCAGAAAATGAGGCGAAGTTGGCTTCTAAAACTGCTCGGTGCCGGGGGTGTTCCTGGTTTCCTTGTTATTGCGGGCGTCCTCCACTTGAGTGGTGGCGAAGGGGATCCCGCTCATCGTGATTTAAGGAAGAAGGTCTGTGCTGGGTCCGATCCGGCGTAGGATGAAACGGATCCTGGCCCCAGACCAAGAGAATGGGGGATAATAATATGAAGACACTCGGTTTCGTCGCTGCTTTACTTCTGATGCTCGCGGCTGTTGCGTTCTTTGTTGTTGCTCGCAACACTCCCGATGCGGTGGATTTTGAAGACGTCGACCTCGACGCGCGGGTCAAGCAATTCCTCGAAACCCACGCTTGGGGGGGACGGGGCGCTGCGAATGTCCCGGCCGTAGACGGTCTGACACTCCACAATATCGTGCTCGAGAAAGGATACACGCGGGCTCTGGAGATCGGGACCTCGACGGGGCATTCTACCGTCTGGATTGCCTCGGCACTCAGCAAAACAGGGGGCAAGCTGATCACGATTGAAATCGACGAGGGACGGCATCGCCAGGCTGTGGAAAACATCAAGGCAGCTGGCCTTTCCGATCTAGTTGACGCGCGCCTTGGGAATGCCCACGGAATCGTTCCCGCGCTGGAAGGTCCGTTCGACTTTGTTTTCAGTGACGCTGACAAGGGTTGGTATAAGAGTTATCTGGATGCACTACTTCCCAAACTGGAGGTCGGTGGCTGCTACACAACCCACAACGTGGGCGGATTGTTCAGTGGATGGTTCAGCGACAGTGGTGATTACATGGACTACCTCAACGGCCTTCCCAACTTGGAAACGACGGTCGACAGCCGAGGCCGCGGATTGTCAATCAGCTACAAGGTATCGGAATGACCTGGCGGTAATCCGCTGGGAAGACTGGAGACGCTCACGAACGCTTTGCAGTTCCCTCAATCGAGGGAGTGGAGAGATACTGATTCAAGACGTACCGTTGGGATTAGGTCAAAGGCGAAACAGTGTTCAAGACCGTGGTGGCAATTGTCCTGGTTTCTCTTGGCTCGTTCTACCAGATCCTTTATTACTCCGGCTCTGTTCTCATCTTCTTCGCAAGCCTAACCGTTTCTGCTCTGTTCAAGACTTCCAACTATCCCGTCTTGCCGGTCCTCTTCATCGCGGTAAAGGTCCTGGTTCTTGTCAACGCTACGATTTCCTATCCTTGGCAGGCTTTCTGGGGTCTGGTAACCGTGTTGGCCGGAGTCTCGTTGCTTTCCGGGCTAATCATGCTGGCAGCCATCGGCTTCGCTTTACGAGAATTGCGCCTGAGGCAGGTTTCGCACTTTGGTGGCATGGCCTTGTCCGTTCTGCTTCTCGGTGCAGGCGCCCTTTTCCTGATTGCCGGATGGGGTATTTTCGCCGACTAGCGATGTCAAGTATGTGGTTCTTACTCGCTACTTGGTCCTTTCCAGAGAAAGTGATATGTATCTTGGATATCGCTAGAAGCAAAGGGAGAAGTAGGGAATGTGTGGAATCAGACTCAAGGAATTTGCTGGATTGGCGTTGGTGTTTCTACTCATCCAGTTGGGCGGCCCTTCGACCATGGCCCAGGACCTGCAGCGCCTTCGGTACAACCATCCTGGATTGGTCGTTGACCTCGGGGTTGGACTTTGGGCCTGGGCGTTGCCGATGGATTACGACCAGGATGGTGATATGGACCTCCTGGTTTCCTGTCCGGACAAACCGTACAACGGAATCTACTTTTTCGAGAATCCTGAAGGTAACGTGAAGATGCCGGTCTTCAGACCGGGTGTGCGCCTCGCTCCTGCACAGCGCAACATCCAG
>JAUWTT010000012.1 GCA_030614585.1 Acidobacteriota bacterium | reverse complement strand
CGTTCTGGTCTCTCAAGAAGTGATGTTCCAGCGCCGATCGCTCCGCAGTGTAGTCTTCCCGAAGGAAGTCAATCAGTTTCATCATGGTTGTTCGCTTCTGAATAGTATTCCACAATGTCACCGGTCAGAGAACTCAAGGTAGGAACTGGGGACTGGCTGGGAGCTAGGGACTGGAAGCTGGAGATTAACCACTAAATCACAAAAGCACAAGAAGAGCTTAGTAGTGATTTCGTGCTTTCGTGGTTGATCCGGGATTAACGCCTTGTTGAACATGCCCTATTAAGCTACGAAGCGATAGCCTTCGGATCGGCAGAAATCTTCGTTCCCTTGACTTCAAAGTGAAAAATCCCTAGTCTGTTACGCTCGATGCCACAAAAGCACTGTTTCAGAAAAATGGAACTCTCAGCTTCCGGGAGACGGAGGAATCCGTTTTGGGGAGCTGATTCTGGAATTGGCATCATTATTATTAGCACGACTATTCCTTCCGCCGGATTCTAGCGGAGGGTGGGGGCTCAACCTCAAAACCCTCTACTCCGCTTTTTTGAATCCGGCCATTTCGAGTTCGATCCCGGCTAGATTCATTCTTCGGAGCAGAGGCGAGACGGCGGTTTTGCAGCGCCGGCTGTTCGTGTGTTGAGCGCGGTTTCGACAAGGCAAGAAAGGAGGGAAAGAAAGATGGGCCAGGATAAGCTGATACTGATCTACGATTGCACTCTCAGGGATGGAACGCAGGGTGAGAACATTTCCCTAAGCGTTCCTGACAAGGTTCGGATAGCAGAGAAACTGGACGATTTTGGTGTTCACTACATCGAGGGAGGTTGGCCGGGTTCAAACCCCAAAGATGCAGAGTTTTTTGAGAAAGCCATGAAACGGAGCTGGGCCAAGAGCAAAATTGCGGCTTTCGGGAGTACCCGACACTGGAAGAATAGTGTCGACAAGGATCCGAACATCAAAGCTCTCCTGGACGCAAACACACCGGTAGTTACCCTCGTAGGTAAGAGCTGGGATTTTCACGTGCACCATGCTCTGGGGATCGAGCTCGACCAGAACCTCCAAATCGTCGGCGAAAGTGTTCACTACCTGAAACAACACGACAGAGAGGTGGTGTTTGACGCCGAGCATTTCTTCGACGGCTATAAAGCGAATCCTGAATACGCGGTTAAGGTCCTTGACGCGGCCTCTCAGGCCGGTGCTGACTGGCTGGTTTTGTGCGATACGAATGGGGGCAGTCTCCCCACGGAGATTGAAGCGAACACTGAGGAACTGGCCGAGAAGTTTGAGAACATCGGAATCCACACTCATAACGACTCTGAATTGGGCGTAGCCAATGCCCTGGTAGCAGTGGACCGTGGCGCCCGCATGGTTCAGGGAACCATAAATGGGTATGGAGAAAGAATAGGAAATGCGAATCTGACCTCCATCATTCCTAACCTGGAATTGAAGATGGATCGTCACTGCGTTGGTCGCGAAAAACTCGAAGGGCTGAGTTCCCTTGCTTACTTCGTTGCCGAAACGGCCAATGTCGGATTGCCGAATACCCTCCCCTATGTCGGTAAAAGCGCATTCGCCCACAAAGGTGGAATCCACGTAAGCGCTATTCTCAAGGACACCCGAACCTACGAACACATCGAACCGGAACTGGTTGGCAACAGCCGTAGAGTCCTGGTTTCGGACCTCTCGGGAAAAAGCAACCTGCTCTACAAGATCCGTGAATTCGGTGACGTCAATCTGGAGCAGCTGGACCTCAGTGCGTTACTCCAGGAGATCAAGAATCTTGAGTATGAGGGATATCAGTTCGAGGGGGCAGAGGCGAGCTTGAAACTGCTGGTAAACCATTTCTCGGGCGGTGTTTCAGAGCCTTTTGACGTCAAAGGATTTCGTGTCGTGGTGGACCAGGTGGTTAACGGCGGCTTCCTGAGTGAAGCAACTGTAAAGGTCTGTGTCGGAGACCAACAGGAACATACCGCGTCGGATGGCAACGGGCCTGTACATGCCCTTAATCTTGCGACCAAGAAGGCTTTGTCACGCTTCTTTCCCGAGATTGAAGAGATTCATCTGACCGACTACAAGGTTCGTGTCCTCGACGCAAAAGAAGGGACCGCTGCGAAAGTCCATGTGTTGATAGAGTCAACGGATGGTACCGAGTCCTGGACGACGGTCGGAGTCTCATTCAACGTTATCGAAGCCAGCTGGCGAGCCATCATTGACAGCCTGCTCTACAAACTGGTGTTTTTCAGTAAGAAGTCGACAACGGCGGCCTGACGGGGACTTTCGCTCAGACCGCAGCAGCCAAGCTCGAAGCTCGACTGGGGACTGGGAGCTGGGAACTGGGGATGGGACCACAAAGTCACTGAGACACAAGAAGAGCTTAGTAGTGACTTCGTGGCTTAGTTAGTGGTTGCTCCTGTTCCCACCCCGGCATCCTCCTTCGCTCTCCCAGCTATGGAGGACAGGTCCGGCACCTGGCATCCGCCATCCAGCTTCAGCTAAACTGAAGAGTCGCGTTTATGAAGATTCACGCTCAGGGGCCTGTTCGAGCCGTTCTTTTTGATTTCGACGGAACTCTTACGCGACCCGGTGACCTCGACTTCAATATTCTGCGTGAGAAGCTTGCCTGCCCCTCCGGCACTCCTGTTCTTGAGTTCATCGGGACTCTCCAGGGACCGGAACAAGTGGCAGCGTTGGCCACGTTGGATCACTTTGAGTACGATGGGGCTGAACGTGCCCAACCGAACGCCGGCGCCGAGAGTCTTATTTCTTTTCTGAAGGCTCAGAAGATCCCGTTCGGAGTCGCGAGTCGAAACAGCAGACGCTCCGTGCTTCGAAGCTTAGAGAATCTCGAGTTCCTAACGGAGAACGATTTCTCGGTCTTCATTACGCGTGAGACCCCGCTCCCTGCGAAACCTGACCCTGCTCCGGTCGTGTGGGCGGCGCAGCAGATGTAAGTCCGCGTTGAAGAACTCCTCGTAGTTGGTGATTTTGTGTTTGATATTGAAGCCGGTAAGCGGGCCGGCGCTCTGACGGTTTGGCTCACTAATGGGCGATCTCCGGACTTGCTGAAGTTCTCGATCGCCCCGGATCAAGCCGTTGAGACGTTGTCAGAGGTTGCAGCTTTGATTCTTGGTGACCTTGATAGTGAATCTTTGAATTGTCCCGGCTAGAAGGCTATTTCAGCGAAAGTTGCTCGATTAACCGGGTAGTTCCTTCTAGCCAGAGCGAAGGACCTGCGCCGGCCCGTGTCGCCGCTGCTTGCCACGAGACTGAGGCGCTGATTACCGAAGCCGCCTTTCGGGATGGCGACTTCGATGGCGTACCCTCCCGGCTGAGTTCTCGAGGCAATCTCCACGTTGGCCATCTCAGTTTCCGGCTCCAGTAGAGAAGCAATAAAAGGTTCGAATATCAGGTCTTCAGAAGCCCCGAGGACCTTTACCATGAAGGCTGCTGGATCTAACGTCCCTGCATACGGCTCTGAGACCCGTGTGTCAGGCGGGACCAGGTAGACGAAAAGCTCGTCGGCTTCTCCGCCATCAGCTCGTTCGAGAACGAGAGTTAAGTGGTCACGGTCTCCAATATTGAGCCCACTGTCGCCTGCCAACTGGCTGTCGTTGACGAGCACGGCAATGTAGAGTCGCTCATCGTCCTGCATGAAGGCCGCCTCAGCTCCGGCGTCGAGCGACTGCCTTTGCCTGGTTGTCAGGTCTCTCCAGGCAGCGTTTTCCCATTCAGAAAGTTCTCCGTCAACCAGTACGCTTGAATCGGCTCTTTCGGCTACAAAAACATCCGCCTCTGCGTTATAGGAGAGGAAGTCGCCCTCTCTCACGTAGAAGGTACTCTTTTTGAGCTTCTGGAGTCGCGCCGCGGTCATAGCCACTACGGGTTCGAGTTCTTCCAGCAGTTGCTCCAAATTCCCACCTGCAGACGTCTTAAGTTCGTGGAGGTTCGCGAGAGCCTCCTGGAGTCGTACCAGGCCATTCTCAATAGCGGAAACCGGAATCCTGTTCTGAGGAACGAACAGAGGCTCAAAGAGCTGCTCTTCCCAGATCCAGGGAGCGTAGATTTCAATGAAGGGCTGAAGCTCGCGACTGGCCGAAGGACCGTAAAGGGTCTCTGCGGCAGCCTGAACGGCTGCTTCCGGATCATAGTTCCCTGGGTTACGCGCATATTCAGCAAGGGTCAAAAGTGGAAGCATGGAAGCATGTGCCTGATTCATCGGGTTGGACACGATCCCGGCAGTGACTTCCCCAAGCAGGGGATCTCGTTTCTTCCAACCTCCAAAGAAGATTCTCCAGGGAGCATAATCGTTTGCCGGATAGTTGTCCCATATCAGGGGAAGCCGTCCAGTGACAGTGCTCCAGGTTGTGGCCTGGACAGAGTCAATTCGAGGAGCGACGACATCAGACCCTCTCCAGAAGAAGGGCACATCGTTCGAAACCGTGTCACCAAGCTTCTGCAGGTACTCCTCGTCGCCCCAGGCATCAGTATACGTGGAAGGGCAAACGACTAGATCGCTCCCTGTTCCAATCAGGTGGGCACGTGTCCGGTTGATCAGGAAGGCCTGGCCATCGGCGGTAGTTTTGAAGCGCTGTAGATCGGCAGGGTCTTCGAGGGTAGAAGGAGCTTTGCCAAATAGTAGAGCAAAGTGTCTCACGCCCAGTTGCCTCATTGCATCCAGTTTTTCTGTAAGAGCAATAAAATCGACGTCGCTCGAATATCGAATTGAAAGCCCGGGGCTGATTGCAAAAACAAGTTGAACTTCACTTTCAGCAGACACTCGCATGAGTTCCTGGAACCTCCCGAGTGCTTCACCGGCATAGAGCTCTTTCCACAATTTGCGATGCCACAGGTCATTCTTCGGTACGTAATAGTAGTGCGTTAAGCCATGCTCTCCCATGAACTCAATCATGTCGAGCCGGTCCTGATGAGACCACGGCTTGCCATAGAATCCCTCAATAACACCCACCTGTCGAAACGCTGGAGCATTCCGGGGAGTCGGTGTACACCCGACTCCCGGGGCCAGTATCAGGCCTGCCACAAGATATCTGAGCAGTTGCCTCCGGAACTTCATCTGGAAACTCCTTATCAGCGCAATCCACCTGGAATGTTTGGGACTTGAGAGCGCCCGAAAGCCACTTGACGACCCCAGATGGTTGCCTAAAGCCAATCCCATAACACTACACTAACTTGCATGGTGGGGGCATGTCAGTCTCTAATATCACATTTATGTTTCTTGAGCTTGAGACCCGGATGTCATGAACAAAAGAGAACGGACGACTTTGGTTTCCCGGTTCCTGTTTCTGGTAGAGCGTGTCGGAAATGCTCTCCCCCACCCCGGTACACTGTTCGCCCTTCTTGCTGGTGTGGTTCTTTTCCTCTCCTGGATGTTCAGCCTGATCGGTATCTCGGCGGTTCACCCGGCCACCGGTGAGTTGGTTGAACCGGTGAATCTCCTTTCGAAAAGCGGCTTGCACCGCATTCTTACTCAGATGATCACCAACTTCACTGGGTTTGCACCCCTGGGCACCGTACTAGTCGCTATGCTGGGGATTGGTGTGGCCGAAGGAAGTGGGTTGATCGGTGCTGGGCTGCGTCTGTTGGTGATCTCAGCCCCGAAACGGCTTCTGACCTTTGTGATTGTCATGGCCGGAGTTCTTTCGAACACTGCAAGTGAGATCGGTTACGTCCTTCTCGTTCCACTGGCGGCTGTGATTTTCCTCGCCGTTGGGCGCCATCCGATTGCCGGTCTCGCGGCCGCATTTGCGGGCGTCTCAGGGGGGTACAGCGCAAACCTTCTCTTAGGCACTGTCGATCCGTTGCTGTCCGGTCTTTCACAGGAAGCGGCTCAGATCATTGACCCCGCGTATGTCGTCAACCCTGCCTGTAACTACTACTTCATGGCAGTCTCTACCTTCTTCATTGCTTCTGCAGGGACCTGGGTGACCGAGAAGATAGTAGTACCGCGGCTGGGAGATTATGAGGGCGATATCCAATCGGAGGAGCTTGGCAGGCTCAAACCGGAAGAAAAGAAAGGGCTCGTTTATGCCTGCCTGGCGACAACTGCGCTTGTTGTGCTGATTCTGATCGGATTGTTACCAGAGGGTGGATTCTTGCGCGACGCAGAAACCGGAAGTGTTCTCCACTCCCCTTTCATGCAGGGCATTGTGGCCTTCATCTTCATCTTGGGAAGCCTGGCGGGTATTGCCTATGGCATTGGGGCGAAGACCATCCGGAGCGACACCGACGTGATGAACGGGATGGGTAAAGCGCTGGAAATGCTGGGGCTTTACATGGTGCTGGTGTTCTTCGCCTCGCAGTTTGTGGCCTTTTTCAAGTGGAGCAATCTCGGCTTGATCATGGCGATCAAAGGAGCGGCTTTACTGAAGGCTTCCGGCTTCGGGCCGATCCCCCTCATGATCGCGTTCATCATTCTTTCAGCCATCATTAATCTCAGCATGGGTAGCGCCTCTGCAAAATGGGCGATCATGGCACCTGTGTTCATTCCCATGTTCATGCTGCTCAACTACTCGCCCGAGCTTGTGCAGACGGCCTATCGCGTGGGAGATAGCGCGACCAACATCATTTCTCCGATGATGTCTTATTTCGCCCTGATTGTGGCTTTCGTCGCCAAATATGATCCGAAAGCGGGCATTGGGACCGTTGTCGCCACAATGCTTCCCTATACCGTGGTTTTTCTGCTGATCTGGATCCTTCTTCTGGCCGTTTGGATACTGGCAGGTATTCCGGTAGGACCAGGGGCACCACTTTTCCTAAGCTGAGTCAGGCTAGAGATTGGGTACTAAGCTCGAAGCTCGAAATCCGAAGCTCGAAACAAACTCGGAGATAAGCTCGAACTTCGACGTTCGCACTTCGAAAGGCCCCTTTACTGCAGGCTTCTCCTGACTTCTCTGGCCATTTGCCCAACCAGGGAGAGGCACACGACCATATTCTCTTCTCGAAGGTCGCGCACTTCGACGGTGCTGACCGAGCGGAAGAGATAGTCTCGAATCCCTTCCTCGGCGAGCTTCGACTGCTGACGAAGGAACCTCAGCTCCTCTTGGTAGAAGTTCACTTTGCTGCTGTGGCCCACAACGTGTTCAAGCTCAGCTTTAGAGCCAAGACCCCGGAAAGCGAACTTAAGCTGATCTTTCAGACTGTCGGCACTGTCCTGAACCTCTTTGAGAGCTCTGTTAAACCTCACAAAGGCCTCCTCCTGCAACCCTTGAGTCAAAGAGATCCCTCTCAAGACAAGCACCCGATCGCGAAGATTCTCGCCAGCAGTAAGGTTCGAGTTCAGCCGGTACAGCTGCTTGTCGATTTCCTTCAGATAATTGTCAATCTGGCGGTCAACGAAGCGTTCAACGAACTCATCATTAGAAGCGATCTGGAGTTCGTTTGGAGGCGTTCTGGTACGCGGGTGCAACATTTCCCGGAAATGAGTTCTGAGCAGCTCGTTCTGACGCGCAATTGGAGCGTCGTCCTCAACTTGCTCCTGCTTCGCCAGGCTGATTGAACCCAAAGTGATATGAACAAGCAACAGAATCCCAAATATCCAAAGACATCCACTGATAGTTTCTGACCGGCCGAAGGGGTTCTCAAGAGCAGATCGAACCCAGGGAACCAACGATGCGAGGGGCCGAGAATACTTCACTAACTCTTCCATATGATCGTTGCCTCGAAACCCAGCGAATTAGAAGCTGCCGCATTACGACCGTGAGGATGAACAAGGTTGGAGCAGTCAGGTAACCAACGATAACAAGATACCTTTCATGGTCCGAAAAACGCAAACAGAATTTCATCACGGGCAGTCCAACCGAGAGTGAAAGGACGAGGCCTCCCTGCAGATTTGTCACCAGAAATGATGGTGGAAGTAAAGGCCGGCATCACGTGTGAAACAAGTTTAAGACGCCGTCGCGATCATGGAAGTCGGAATTAATGCTTCGACTGGATCCGGAGGTGTAATTGGACTTCAACTGAGCCGGGTGGAAGCGCTAATTCACAAGATGGTTTGAACCCGAGCCAGCCGTGTCACCGGTGTCTACCTACTTCAGGTCCCTTCTGATTTCCTTGGCCATTTTCTCGACCTGGTAGAGACACACCAGCATCGTCTCCTCCTGAAGGTCCTTTACATCGACCGTATTAACGGAACGGAACAGGTAATTCCGAATCCTTCTCTCCGCCTCGGCTGTCTGCCGTCGCAGGAAACGCAACTCCTCTTCGTAGAAACTCTCCCGGCTGGCCGAATCAACGGTGTGCTCAAGCTTCTTCTTGCCGGCAAGTCCTGTAAACGCGTATTCGAGCTGATCCTTCAAGTTGTCCGCACTGTTCTGGACTTCTTTGAGGGCCCTTTCAAAGCCCACCAATGCTTCTTTATACTGCCGCTTAAGGGCGGAATCGATTCGAAGAGTGAGAATTCGATTGCGCAGCCTCTCGGCAACGGCTAGATTCGTCTCCAGCCGGACTAACTGCTCCTCAACGTGCTCAAGGTAGTGGTCGATTTGCCGATCTATGAAACTCTCTGCGAATTGGTCGTTTGCCGGCGGCCTATAGTCTCGATTCCAACCACCCGTCGGGGACCCGGGGTACATCTCCCGGAAGTGGCTCCTCAGTAACGCATTCTGACGCGCAGCGGGAAGCTCTTCCGGATCTTGATGTTCGTTATCCTGCTGCGCTGCCAGACTCGACACCGGTAATGACACAACGAGGAAGAGACAAACCAGAATCCATGTAGAAAGAACTGGTAAAGTGTCTCCGATGCAGCCGAAGGTTCCTGCGGAGTTGGAAACACCCCGGGCTGCTAACGACCGCATTGACTGAAACTGCTTCAGCATTTCCCCCATCAGATCGTGGCGTTAAACTCAAACTCTATATTACCGAAATGCGACCGCCAGGATGAAACAAGCCAGAGCGACCCGGTAAACGGCAAAAGGAAGATAGCTTCCCCGGTTCAAGAAGCGCAAAAAGAATTTTATGCAAAAGTATCCCACCAGAAATGATGCGAGAATGCCACCCAAAACGCTCATCCAGTGAGGCGCTACTTCGGGAGTGCCAACCAGCATCTCTTGCATTCCCTTCAAGGCACCCAGGGCAATGATTGGGCCTGCCAGCAGAAATGAGTACCGGGCCGATTCACTACGCGTAAAGCCGAGAAGAAGGGCCATCGTGATGGTGACTCCTGAGCGGCTTGTGCCTGGTACCAGTGCGAGGGCCTGAGCAAGACCGATCAAGAGACCATCTCTGATCGTTATGCCGCTCAAGCTGCGCTCCTTCTCTCCTCGTGTATCTGCCCACCACAATAGGGCTCCAAACAGGATCAGGGTTACCACCGTAACCAGCGGGCGACGAGCATACACTTCAATAGGACCTCTGAAGAGAAGCGCCACGACAACCGCCGGCACGGTCCCCAGAACAATCGAATCAACCAGGTTCCGCTCAAACTCGGAACAAGTGCCTCGAACTCGCTTGAGGATTCCTAGCGTAAATATCTTCCATTCCTTACGAAAATAGATGAGGATCGCTAAGAGAGTACCACCGTGGAGTACAACATCGAAGAGAATGCCCATCGGCTCCCATTCCAAAAGCCAGGGCAGAATCAACAGATGAGCAGAACTACTGATCGGCAGGAATTCCGTGAGCCCCTGCAGAGCTCCCAGAAACAAAGCTTGCCAAAAATCGCCAGTCCACACGGGACAGTAATCTTAACTGTGTTTCAAGCAGAGGACAAATCGCTTTCGCCCAGACCTCTCCAAGGCCGCTTAGAGTTCAGACGTTGACGCGATAACATAACGGCCTCGAGTCCTTCCGCCGCTGCCCAAAGATCCAACTTCCAGCTCCCGGGTCACCGTCGGTTTACCGTGCTATACTCCCAATTTAAGCTTCTGCGATCCACGTCTGTGGTTCGCTGCGATGGGTTCCCGGTGACCTCTCACATCTGGGCGAGATTTCAATGAAAACCAAAAGCTTATGAGTTTCTGTCATTTACATCTTCATAGCCATTACAGTCTGCTGGACGGTGCCAACCGCATTGATGACGTGGTACGGCAGGCGGCGGAATGCAATATGCCGGCCCTGGCTCTGACCGATCACGGCAACCGTTTCGGGGCTGTCCAATTTCACGACACAGCGCGCCGGCACGGAGTGAAACCGATTATTGGCTGTGAAATGTACGTAGCCCGTAATGGTCGAAGGTCCAGAGATGGCCGTTCCTCCCGAAGTAACCATCTTATTCTCCTTGCCAAGAATCGGCAGGGTTACCAGAACTTAGTGCGTCTCGTCTCTTTGGGTTACCTCGAAGGTTTCTATTACAGACCTCGAATCGACAAGGATCTGCTGGCTGAGTACAGCGCTGGGTTGGTTTGCCTCTCGGCCTGTCTGCAGGGTGCCGTT
This sequence comes from Acidobacteriota bacterium, assembly GCA_030614585.1. GTDB lineage: Bacteria > Acidobacteriota > UBA6911 > RPQK01 > JAPXNP01 > JAUWTT01. Next base: position 11,010 of record JAUWTT010000012.1, on the reverse strand, counting down.
CCTTCGAGCCTCAGCCAGGAAGCATATGGAGATGCCCGCCGCGAAGCTGCTGAAATGCTCGACATATTTGGCCGTGGTAACTACTACCTGGAGCTTCAAGACCATCAAATTCCGGAACAGAAGATAGTCAACGAAGGCCTTCTTCGCCTGGCTCGGGACTTGGAGATTCCTCTGGTTGCGACAAATGATTGCCACTACCTGACCCGAGAGGATGCTCACGCCCATGATGTCCTCCTTTGTATACAAACCGGTAAGACACTCGAGGACACTAACCGGTTGGTCTACCAGACCCAGGAATTCTACTTCAAGTCTCGTGATGAAATGGCTACCCTCTTCGGCCATGTTCCCGGTGCTTTGGAGAACACTCTCGAGATTGCTGAGATGTGTAATTTCGACTTGGGTGATCCTCAAAACATCTTTCCTGACTTTAAGGTCCCGGACGACTTTACCGTCGAGTCCTACTTTGAAAAGGTCGTCAATGATGGGTTTGGCGATCGCATCGAACGTCTCCAGCAACTGGAAGCGGATGGCCGGCTTCGTGACGGCGTCGAAGAATATCGCGATCGCCTCTCGAATGAGATCAAGGTGATTCAAGAATTGAATTTCTCCGCCTATTTTCTGATTGTCTGGGACTTCATTCGGTATGCCCGTGATGCTGGAATTCCGGTGGGACCAGGACGAGGCTCTGCAGCCGGTAGCCTGGTTTCTTACGCAATGAGGATCACTGATATTGATCCTCTGGAATACGATCTCCTTTTTGAGCGATTTCTCAACCCGGAAAGGGTAACTCCACCGGACATTGATATTGATTTCTGTATGCTTCGGCGAGGAGAAGTCATTGATTACGTAACCGAACGTTACGGACAGGACAGCGTGAGCCACATCATAACGTTCGGGACGATGGCTGCGCGAGGTGCCATTCGAGATGTGGGTCGAACAATGCGTCTGCCCTATGCCGAGGTCGACAAGATCGCCAAACTTGTTCCCCAAGCCCCGAACACAACGCTTGATAAGAGTCTGGCCAGCGTTAAAGAACTGAGGGAAATAGCCGACAGTCAGCCTCAATACAGTGAGTTACTGAGTGTTGCTCGCAGGCTCGAGGGACTGTCCCGCCACGCCTCTACACACGCTGCCGGCGTCGTTATTGCGCCCAGGCCTTTAATCGAGCTGATCCCTCTGTACAAGTCGAACAAGGACGAAATCACTACCCAGTACCCGATGTCCGATCTCGAGCGTCTGGGTCTCCTCAAGATGGATTTCCTTGGTTTGACCACACTTACCGTTATTGCTCAGGCACTCGAGCAGATCCGGGAACAATTGGGAGAAGAGCCTAACCTGGAACAGCTTCCACTCGATGACCCCGAAACTCTGAAGCTTTTCTGTGACGGCAGAACGGGCGGGATCTTCCAGTTTGAATCGGCTGGAATGAGGGACATTCTCTGTCGACTCCAGCCGAGTCGGTTCGAGGACCTAATCGCTTTGAATGCACTCTACCGGCCCGGACCCATCCAGGGAGGGATGATCGACGACTTCATTGATCGTCGTCACGAACGGGTTAAGGTATCGTACGCGGTCCCTGCACTCGAAGAGGTTCTCAAGGAGACCTATGGCGTCATTGTTTACCAGGAACAAGTAATGCAGATCGCCAGCAAACTGGGCGGATTCTCACTTGGAGAGGCCGACCTACTGCGGCGGGCAATGGGCAAGAAGAAGAAATCTGTAATGCAGGCCCAGCGCAAGAAGTTCATGGATGGCGCATCTGAACGCAATGTCGATTCTGGGAAGGCAAAGAAGATTTTCGACCTGATGGAGCGGTTCGCCGGTTACGGCTTCAACAAGAGCCACTCCACAGCCTATGCCTTACTCGCCTACCAGACCGCATATTTGAAAGCCCACTATCCTGTCCAGTTCATGGCAGCCCTGCTCACGAGCGAAATGTCCAATACCGATAAGATTGTGCAGTACCTGGGACAACTCCGGGAAATGGCACTGGAGATTCTTCCGCCGGACATCAATTTGAGCGACGTCAATTTCGTTGGATGCGGCAAGAATCGGATCAGGTTTGGTTTGGCCGCGATCAAGAACGTAGGCGAAACGGCTATACGGAGCATCATCCGGAAACGCACTGAGGAAGGCCCCTTTCAGGGTTTCTTCGATTTCTGTGAAAGGACTGACTCTCGGCTCATCAACAGGAGAGTCATGGAGTCGCTGATCAAAGCAGGAGCATTTGACTCTATACACTCCAGTCGCAAGTCCCTCTTTGAAGTACTCGACCGGGCTCTGGAACATGGACAGAAGGTGCAGCGTGACCTTCTCAGCGGTCAGCAGGGTCTTTTCGCAAGTGAAGCAGTCTCGTCGGAAACAGCTGAGGAAGAGACAATCCCAGACCAGGGCGAGTGGCGCGACCGCGAGCGCTGGGCTTTCGAAAGAGAGACGCTGGGCCTCTACCTGAGTGGACACCCGCTCCAGAAATTCGAAGCAGAACTGAAATGCTTTTCCAGACTCTCCACCTCCGAGATAAACGAGGATCTCGGGGGCCGTGATGTTTCGATCGGAGGCGTTGTTGCCGGCGTTCGGAATCTGCGCACGCGCAAAGGCGACTCGATGGCGATCTTCCAGCTCGAAGACATGGAGGGTGTCATCGAGGTCCTCCTCTGGCCGAACACCTATGAGAAATATCGCCCCTATCTCGATTCCGAGTTCCCGATTCTGGTTCGAGGGCGCTGCGATGTCGATGCGCGCGGAGAAGTAAAAGTACTTTGTGCGGAAATCCTGGACTTGAGTTCTGTCTGGAAGGACGGGGTGCACAAGGCAAGGATTCGTATTCCGGTACCTTCTATCCACGATACCACTCTGGACGATTTCGAGGCACTCGCAAACCGCTATCCCGGGAATTGTCTGTTGGAGTTTGAGTTGTATGAACATACGGATTATGCGGTTCATGTGGTTCCATCGCACGCGCTGAAGATCAATCCGGTCCCGGCTTTCGTCCAAGAGGTGGAGACTCTTTTCGGTAAGAATTCCTGTATACTTGAAATTCCCCGTTAGGTCAGCTTGGGAACTGGTGTGGAGCCCGTCGGCAGGAGCCGGCACGAGGGTCTTTCCACAGCGGATACGGCAGGCCGGGACTCAGTAAGTTATGCAAAGCAAGCGCGAACAGATAGATCACTTACGCGAACGAGTTGAGCAACTCCCCCCAGAAGCAGCGAAGGAAATCTCGAACCTGCAGCAGCAGATCGTAGATTTAGAGAAGCTATTACAGGGCGAGATGACGGCTTGGGACCAGGTTCAGCTTTCCCGCCACGAGAACCGTCCCTATACGCTTGATTACATCTCCCGCATTTTTACCAGCTTTCATGAGATCCACGGGGATCGCCGCTACGCCGACGACACAGCGATCGTTGGAGGGATGGCTCTCCTGAATGACCGCCCTGTCATGGTGCTCGGCCAGCAGAAAGGCAGAAACACAAAGGAGCGCCTGTTTCGCAACTACGGAATGCCGAAGCCGGAAGGCTACCGAAAGGCGATACGCCTGATGCATCTTGCTGAAAAGTTCAATCGGCCCATACTTACGTTGATCGACACTCCCGGCGCCTACCCCGGAATCGGTGCTGAAGAAAGGGGGCAAGCCCAGGCGATCGCTGAGAATCTCCGATCGATGGCCACTATCAGAGTTCCCATTCTCGTCACTGTACTCGGAGAGGGCGGCAGCGGAGGAGCCCTGGCAATTGGCGTCGGAGACAGGGTGTTGATGCTCGAACACGCGATCTACTCGGTTATCTCTCCCGAAAGCTGCTCGGCAATACTGTGGAAGGATCAGGAGCACGCCAAGGAAGCGGCTGATGCCCTCAAGCTCACGGCTACTCACCTATCCCGATTCAACGTCATCGATGAAATCGTTCCGGAGCCGCCCGGCGGTGCGCATGGGGATTGGGATGGAGCAGCCGCATTGCTGAAGGACCGCCTGGCGGCCAACCTGGAGGAATTAGCCAGGATGTCTGCGGACGATCTCCTGGCTCACCGCTATGAGCGATTCCGACGCATTGGGGCGTATCACAACAGGTAACGCGATCGAGCGTTAGCCTCGAAGCGATAGGTTTCGAATCGCCCCCAGAAGCTATAAAATCATGATGGAACCCGTTTCACCTTCGGGTCGTCACAAATTCCTCGCCGACGTGATGCTCGGTAGCCTTGCTCGCTGGCTTCGTATTCTCGGCTACGATACCTGCTACGACAACCAGGTTGACGACGAAGACCTTATCGCACGCTGTTGTGCCGATAACCGAATCGCCCTTACCCGTGACCGAAGGCTCACCCAACGCAAAGCCCTCAAGAGGAGCCTCTTTATCACCAGCGACAATTTGGGAGAGCAATTGCGGGAAGTCCTTGCGTTCACCGGGGACCACGTCGACGATAGGCCGATACTGACACGGTGCCTCGAATGCAACAGTACTCTACAGGGAGTCACAAGGAGCGCAGTTCGCGCTTTGGTACCCTCTTACGTCTATAGGACTCAACTCCGCTTTCGACGCTGCCCTGAGTGTAATCGTGTGTATTGGGCAGGAACTCATCGTAAGCGCATGATGGAGCGCATCGATAGGCTTCTCAACTCCGATAGCGAGGCGTCTACGACGTGAAAGCCGGATGCCGGGGCCAGTTGCCGGATACCAGTTACCAGATGCCGGATACCGGACACCGGATGCCGGACCTCGCAAATCGAAAATCCCAAGTGCCGAACCGGTTCCTTTCGTCGCGAGCTTTGTCGTGACCCTTGTCGATTCGGCCACGCGGATTGCGACAAAGTTCGCGATTAAGTTCACGACAAAGAATGATACTTACCAGCATCTCCCAAACTTCTCTTAACCGTTGTAGTGCAGTTGGGCGCTAAAACACTTATAATGTCGAATTCTTCGACGGGAGAACACGGAATGAAAGATATGGTTGAGCGTGAGAGAACCTGCTACTGCGGGGAACTTGATAGGAAGCTGATTGGGACCGAGATAGTTGTTAAGGGCTGGGTTGACCGGATTCGTGATCTCGGGAATCTCATCTTTGTCGATCTGCGGGACAGGACGGGCATCGTTCAGATAGTGGCTAGTTCGGGACAGCAGGAAATTCTGAAGGTCGCCAAGGAGATTCGGCCGGAATACGTGATCGCAGTGGTAGGAAAGGTCACGGAGCGGGACCCAGAGACGGTGAATCCAGAGCTACCAACCGGTACGGTTGAGGTACGAGCAGAGCATATTGAGGTCTTGAATACCTCTAACACGCCTCCTTTCCCCATTAACGAGGAGATTTCAACTTCCGAGGAGACCCGGCTTCGCTATCGCTTCCTTGATCTGCGACGCCGTTCCCTCCAAAAAAACATTCTCCTTCGCCATTCGATCACGCTGGCTACTCGCAATCACTTGAGCGAAGCCGGTTTCTATGAGATTGAAACTCCGTTCTTGACTAAGTCCACACCCGAAGGCGCACGTGACTATCTCGTGCCAAGTCGGGTCCAGCGGGGACACTTTTACGCACTGCCTCAGTCTCCCCAGCTTTTCAAGCAGCTTTTGATGGTTTCCGGATTCGATCGCTATTTCCAGATCGTGAGGTGTTTTCGTGACGAAGACCTTCGAGCCGATCGGCAGCCGGAGTTTACCCAAGTTGATATCGAGCTATCGTTTCCGACTTTCGACACTCTGTTCTCCATTGTAGAGTCGCTGCTAAGGACAATGTTCACTGCGGCAGATATACAGATCGAGACCCCCTTCCCTCGCCTTGCCTATGCTGACTCGATCAATCGGTTTGGAACTGACCGGCCCGATACTCGATTCGGCCTCGAACTCTGTGACGTGACAAAGGCCTTCACCGAGACCAGTTTTCAGGTCTTCAGGCAAATCATAGAAGAGGACGGCTGTGTCAAAGGCTTCCTGGCGCCTGCCGGACCTCGATACTCGAGGAAGGAGATCGATGATCTGGGAGAGTTCGTACAGCAGTACGGAGCACCTGCCGTGTCCTGGATCCATTCCGATGCCGATGGGCTACGCAGTTCCCTGCCCAAAGTTGTATCGGAATCGGAACTGAGCCGTGCAGCGGAACTAGCTGAGCTTGGGCAGGATCAAACCCTGCTCATGCTGGCCGGAAAACCCAAGGTAGTACATGATGCTCTCGCAGCTCTTCGTGTGCACATAGCCCGGCGGCATGCCTTAATTCCCGAGGGTCAATGGAACTTCCTCTGGATCCACGATTTCCCTCTCCTCGAGTGGGATGAGGAAGAGGATCGTTTCACAGCACTCCACCACCCCTTCACATCTCCGCGGGATGAAGATGCCGAACTGCTCGTCACTGACCCTGGCCGTGTCAAAGCTAAGGCGTATGATGTCGTCCTGAACGGGATCGAGATAGGGGGTGGGTCCATTCGTATCCACCGGGAGGAGATTCAGAAGCAGGTTTTTGACGCCCTCAGAATCCCCGAACACGAAGCCAAGGAAAGGTTTGGATTTTTGCTCGAGGCACTTCACTTCGGTGCCCCCCCACACGGAGGGATTGCGCTCGGTCTGGATCGAATCGTAATGCTGGCAGCCGGCGAGCGTTCGATTCGAGAGGTGATTGCGTTTCCCAAGACGGCCCGGGGTTTGGATCTCATGTGTGCGGCACCCTCCACCGTCAGTGAAAGACAACTGCGCGACCTTCACATCCAACTCAAAGGACATTAGAGGGGGCTGGGGACTGGGAAGTGGGAACTGGGAGAATCGAACCACCAAGGCACCAAGGTCACCAAAACGATAGAGGCAATGATTCTTGGTGACCTTGGTGATTTGGTGGTGAAATCTTGGACTGTCGCGGTTGGCGGGCTTTGCGTGAAACCACTATAATCGCGGCGTGGCCAAAGTCCGTATTCTTCCTAAAGTACTGGTCCATCAAATTGCGGCGGGTGAGATCGTTGAGCGCCCTGCTTCCGTGGCCAAAGAGTTGGTGGAAAATTCCCTCGATGCCAACAGTACCAGGATCGCTGTTTCAGTCGAAGATGGCGGAAAAAGTAGAATTCAGGTTTCTGATGACGGGATTGGGATGTCATCCGAGGACGCACGCCTGGCTTTTGAACACCACGCGACCAGCAAGATCGCTAGCTTCGATGACCTGCGAGAGATCACAACTCTCGGTTTCCGAGGCGAAGCACTGCCTTCCATTGCCTCGATTTCCAGGATTCGTCTCAAGACGATCGACCAGGAAGCCTTAGAGTCGGGTTTGTCACTCGGAATTGAGCTGGAGTACGAAGGGGGCACTCTTCAGGATACCCGGGAAATCGCTTGGCCACGCGGAACCGAAGTCACTGTGGACGACCTGTTTTTCAACGTCCCGGTTCGCCGGAAATTCCTCAAGACCACGTCTACCGAACTGTCGCACGTCAGCCGTCTTATCACTTGCTATGCGCTCGCTTACCCTGAGGTCGAGTTCAAGCTCGATCATGCGGATAAGAAGATCGTTGACGTATCGAGTGTTCGAAGCCCTCAGGAAAGAGTTTTTCAGCTTCTCGGTGAGAAGGTCGCCGAAAGTATGGTTCCCCTCGAGTTCGAGCGGGAAGGCGTACGGATCAAAGGATTCACTTCCCTTCCCCACGAGCAGCGAAATAGCTCGCATTCCCTCTATCTCTACGTGAACGGCCGTATGGTGCGTGACAAAGTTTTGACTCACGCCATCCGTTTCGCGTATCGCGACCTCATCCCCTCATCATCGTTCCCTGTCGTGCTGCTTTTTGTCGAACTCGACCCGGCCATGATCGACGTGAATGTTCACCCCACCAAAGTTGAGATCCGGTTCCGCCAGTCTCAAATTGTTCATAGTGCAATCTTGAACTCAATCGAGAAGGCGCTGCTGGTGAATAGGTCCACTCTTTCTGACTTAGCCCGGAATATTCCGGTTGCCGAGCCTGTACCAGCGAGTCATCGACCAGGGGGGATCGGTCGAGGTATCGAGCCCTATTTCAGACGCCGGCACGGAGACACCTTCTCTTTTCGGAGTTCGTCTTCGCCTCCCGCCTTTCCCACTGGCTATGGAAACTCGTCAATTCAAGGATCAGCTGACGTAGCTGGATCAGAGATCTTGCCTCAGGAGTCCGGGGGACCGGTGGGCACCCCATTCGGAGGAGCACACGCAGATGATATCCCCGAGACCGCCCACCTCGGGTCTACTCCTGTCGTACTCGGCCAGTTCGTGGAGAGTTTTGTGGTCGCCGTCGACCGTGAGGGCGTCATGGTCGTGGACCAGCATGTGGCCCATGAGAGGATTCTCTACGATCAGGCGCATCGGTCCTTTGAGTCTGGAAAAGTAGTTCCAAGCCAACGGCTCCTGCTGCCGGCCACCATCGAACTCACACCAGAACAGATGGCCATAGCCCATCTGATCTTTGATCACCTGAACGCCAATGGGTTCGAGGTCGAGCCGTTCGGCACCCAGACACTTCTCGTCCGTGGCGTTCCCGCACTCGCAAAAAACGTTGACCCAAAAGGAATCATCGAAGACCTTCTGGATGAATTGACAACGCTTGACGAACTGCGCAGTGGATCCAAACTCTCCGACCGAAGCCTGAGACGGGTTCAGGAACAGATCGCGATATCACTTGCCTGCCGGGCAGCCATCAAGATCAATACGCCCCTTTCTCCTGAGAAGATGAGATGGCTCCTGGATACTCTGCTGCAATCTGAGAATCCCTACACATGTCCTCATGGTCGGCCGATCATACTCCGGCTCGACATCGAAGAGATCCTCCGTGGATTCAAGAGAATCTAGAAAACGACGAATGTCGAATGGCGAACGACGAACGATCTAAGCTCGGAACTCGAAGCCAGAAGGTGTTACCACCAAGCCACAAAGAGCACCAAGAAACACTAAGATCATTGGGTTTGCCTTGGTGTCCTTGGTGGTGGTTAGATCTTTTCGAGCTCGCCCTATTCTTCGGCGGCCGGGGAAGCTCCCGGACCGAAAGTGCTCTCTAACTCGTCACGAATTGCGTCCATAAGTAATGCGTTGCAGTCGGCTGGAGAAAGCGTTCCCTCCTGCGCATTTACCTCTTCCAGGTATTTCTCCATGACCCTTGCCTTGAACCCGTCCCAGTCCATTGCCTCCAGCTTCTGCCGAACAAGCTCCTTCACGTGGGGGGCCACGCGTACCTGACGAGCGAATATTTCTTCTATTTTCTTCTGTAGAGATTCAGAATCCATATCCATAACTGCTAACCTTCTGTTACTGCAACTCGCGCTAACCAATACGCAAACTGCTTAGAACTCTTGTGATCGCAATACTAATGTCATCTGCAATCTTACAACGCTTCCGACTGTCGAGTCAGCACCAGGTCGCTTGTTCAAACCCTTCAGCACGCATTCTGCCAGGGGCCGGAACTAGATCTCACTCACTTGGCTCGTGGTGAACGCACCTCGGCCATCGAGGAGCAAGGGTAATTCTCACATAGGAAGGGGGTTCCCGAGAGTGCCTTCGGTTGGCCGAGGTGTTTTGGAACAAGTGTAATTAATACAACACATATATATACGCAAGTCAAGAAGAGCTGCATTTACCTTGTGCCCCGACCGTAACTTTTTCCATCGTTGCCCTGTAATAAAGTTCTGAAAGTACTAAACTGAAAGTTACGGAGGGTGCTCTGCCTTGAGTGAGATGGTGATCTCTCAGTTTGTGCACAGCAGACTAGCTTGTCGCCTGGTACCGCCTCTGCTGTGTCTATGTGTCGTCTCCTGTTCACTGAAAAAGAGAGCCGTCGACACTTTGGCGAGTGTTCTCGGTGAATCGGAATACGTTTACCTTTCCGATGACGACCCCGAACTGATCGCCGCTGCCATGCCCTTTAACCTGAAGACCCTGGAGACACTGTTGCGGTCAAACCCGGATCACCGCAAACTCCTGCTCATGACCTGCAAGAGTTTTGTCTTTTACACCTACGGATTTGTTGAACCGCAGGCGGAGCGCCAGGAAGACGCCGACTACTATCAGGCTCAGGAGACGCGCCGTCGGGCCGCACGCCTCTACATGCGGGCTTACCGATACGGACTACATGGACTCGAAGTTGATCACCCGGGATTCTCCGAATTGCTGCCCCGTGAGCCGGAAGAGGCCGTCAGGCAGTTGAACATCAAGGATGTTCCACTTGCGGTTTGGACGGCGGCCGCCTTAGGTGCGGCGATTGGGGTTTCTTCAGAGAACGCGGAGTCGACTGCCGACATTGCTGTCGTCGGGGGCTTGCTCAGAAAGGCTCTCGAACTTGATGCGGATTTCGAAGACGGTACGATCGACGAGTTCTTGATCAGCTACGAGACCCAGGCTGTCGACGGATCCCTGGAGCGGGCTCGCGCCTACTATGAGAGAGCACTGTCACTATCAGGCGGTAAACGATGCGGTATCTTTCTGACCTGGGCGGAAAGTGTTTCGGTCGAGGAGCAGAATCTCCAGGAGTTCAAAGAGTTGCTTAATCGTGTTCTAGACTTCGATGTAGATTCGGCTCCTGAGAATCGACTTCTCAATATCCTTGCCCAGCGCCGAGCTAAATGGCTCCTGACGCGGACCGAGGACCTGTTTCTCGAAGAGGGAGGGACCGAATGATGCGTAAACTGTTGTTCTCGATAATACTCGTGTCACTGTTTTTCGGTACCACACCGGCGAAGACGGTCATCAAGCTTGGCACGACAGCACCCAAAGGATCGATCTGGTGCCAACTACTCAAGGAGATGGGCTTTCTTTGGCGACAGGCAACGGGAGGCGAGGTAACACTGAAGATTCTTGCAGGCGGGAAGCTCGGTAATGAGAGTGAGATGATCAAGAAAATGCGGATCCAACAGATCCAGGCTGCTGCCATATCGGCTGCGGGGTTGGCTGAAATCGACCGGTCTGCCTATGCAGTGATGATCCCTCTGATGTTTGAAAGCTACGAGGAATGGGACTACGTCCGGAACGAAATGAATCTGGACATGGAGCGACGTTTAGAGGAGAAGGGATTCCACGTTTTGACCTGGTCAGATG
>JAUWTT010000357.1 GCA_030614585.1 Acidobacteriota bacterium | reverse complement strand
GGGTGAATGTCCTTTGGTTTCTTTCACAAGGCGAGACTGTTTGGACCTTTTAAACTTCTAACTCTAAAGTTCCCCTTCGGGAGGCCCTGACCCGAGGAAGACGATACACAATACTCCAGAATTGTAGTCAGAGTCAACTTGGGGGCTGGGGACTTGGCGAAGTGCGAAGTACGAACGACGAACAAGGGTTGGGGGCTGGGAGCTGGGAGCTGGGAGTTGGGGACTGGAGTATTGGAGTACTGGAGTACTGGGTCTTGACAGGGTCTCGAGGTCTTGGAACTTCCCTTGGGAATTGGTTCTTGGGACTTGGTACTTCCCTTCGGGTCTGGGACCTGGGACCTGTGGCTTGGGACATTAACTCGTGCTCGGCCTGTCGCGCCGTAGCTCGGAGAGCGAAGGCGGATGCTCGCAATCGAAAATCGAAAATCGGCAATCGAAAATCAATAGGTTCGTCGTTCGACAAGCCCCCACTCCCTACCCCCCAGCCTCCAGTCCTCTTGTAATCCTGAGACAGCCTCGCCCAACAAGCTATCACGCCACTTTGTCGGTTTGTATCAATCGAAAAGGGGTACAATCGATTCCGTGCCTTTTCAGAATCCCATTCTCAAGTTGTCGTTATTTCCTCTATTGATGGGACTTGTCCTCGTCGCAGGGAGCCCTGTACTCGCTCAACAACAGAGTTCCCAAACCCAGACGGCCGAAAGTGAGAAAGAAGAAACCGCTCCGATCCCTCCCGGCGAGATTCTGCCTCAAATTGAGGAGACAGACAATTTCATCCGTCGCTCCAAGCAACTGGCTGATTCAGGATTCCCGACTGATGACCTGAATGCTCGAGTTCTCGAACTTCAGAATCGCTTCGAACTTTTGGAGACCAGAACAGCGAGGCGACTGGGGGGCCTGGTCCCGCCTCGCCTGCTCGAGGACCTCCGGTCGGCATGGGAAGCGGAAACAGCTACAGCCAAGAGCGCCCAGAAAACCCCGGCCCGAAGTTCGAAAGCACTGGCCGACCTCCTGGAGCATGTGCGTTTACTCCTCGAGCGCTGGAAGTTGACCCGTGCCGGCGCGGTTGAGATGGGTCTACCCGCTCCTGTTGTGAGGGAGGTTGAGAAGACGATTAAGGACTTAACCTCCCTCAAGAGCAGCTTGCAGGATCGGTGGGTGGAGGTCATCAGCGTTCAGGAGAAGTACTCACAGCTTCTCATCAATTATGACCACATGATTGGACTGATTGAGGGACGAGCCAAGGAAACGAGAGCCAGACTCATGTCTCTCGACAGTCCTCCGCTGTGGGAAGTTTTCACTTCCGATGAGGATCAACCGTCAACGAGCGAACAGATTGTGGAGACTTGGCAAACGAGTCTAGGCTCATCGGCCGAGTATCTCCGTACCTATCCCGAGCGTCTTGTCATTCAGGCGGTGGTCTTCGTGATCCTCCTGGTGATCATGTTGGCTGTGAGGCGACGGGCCAGGGAGTGGAAAGACGAACCGAGCCTACAAGGCGCGAGGATCGCCCTGGAGCGCCCCGTCTCGCAGGCTCTCCTCATTACCGTGGTGGCAGGCATCTTGATTCATGTCATGGCACCGAGAGCCTTGACGACTCTGGCTGCCTGCCTGGTGTTGATCCCGTTGGTCCGTTTGATTCCAGGACTGATAGAGCCCGCGTTCAGACCGGTTGTCTATTTGTTGGGCGTTCTCTTCATCATTGGCCAACTGTCTCAGCTCACCCTCTCGGGTACCTCAGTAAATCGTTCCCTTATTACCTTGTCCATCCTCCTCGGCCTGGGCACCTGCGCGTTGCTTCTGAGACAGTTCGGCAGGAAAGGGACCCAAGGTAGTCGCTGGCACCTGGCGGTGCGTCTCATCCTGCAAGTAGCTGCCTGGATTTTCATCGCTTCGCTGATCTTGAGCGTACTTGGAGCCGTCCTTCTTGCGAACCTGCTGGCCTCTGGACTTCTTACTTCGGCCTATCTGGCTTTGGTATTTCTCGTGGCGACCGTCGTCATCAAGGACTCTTTACAGGTGCTGGTGCGAACACCCACACTGCAGAGACTCCAAGTCTTCAGGAATCATAGCGACTTGATTCTGCGGAGAGTCTCCTGGGGTCTCGATCTGATCAGTCTTGGGCTCTGGGTGTTGTTTACGCTCAAGGGGTTCTGGTTGCAGGCACCCTTTACTAACGCAGTGCGAACTGCCCTAACAGCTTCAGCCAAACTGGGGACGATTGAGATCTCCCTTGGCTTTGTTCTCACCTTTGTCTTTACGATCTGGCTGTCGTTCCTGATTTCCAAGTTCATCCGCTTTGTGCTTAAGGAGGACATCTACCCTCGGGTCAAGCTGCCTCGGGGAGTGCCAGGGGCCGTTTCCAGTATTGCTCATTACGTAATTCTCTGCATTGGTTTCGTCATGGCCTTTGCAGCAGCCGGCTTTGATTTGAGTCGCTTCACCCTCTTAGCGGGAGCTTTTGGGGTCGGCCTCGGTTTCGGGCTCCAGAACCTCGTTAATAACTTCGTCTCAGGACTGATCCTGCTGTTTGAACGCCCGATCCAGGTCGGAGACAAGGTGCAACTCGGTGACCTGTTTGGGGAGGTCCGGCATATAGGGATTCGGGCCAGTATAGTTAAAACCTGGGAAGGTGCTGAAGTGATCGTACCTAATGGGAATCTCATTTCAACAGAGGTGGTCAACTGGACCCTTTCGGACCAGATTCGCAGGGTGGACGTGGCAGTTGGGACCAAATATGGGACTGACCCCGAGCGAGTCCTCGAACTGCTCCTCGAGGTGGCCGAAAAGCATCCGAATGTGTTGAGTGACCCGAGTTCATCAGCGCTGTTTCTCGGCTTTGGAGACAGTTCTCTGGACTTTTCGCTGCGGGCATGGACCGGGTTCGAAAATTACCGTAATGTCAGAAGCGAACTGAATGTAGAAGTGAACAGAGCTCTTGCTGATGCAGGAATTGAAATCCCGTTTCCGCAGCGAGATCTGCACCTCCGATCAGTTGATCCCGAGGCAAAAGTCAAGATCTCCCAGGAACAAGTGAATCGGCCGCCAGAAAAGCCGAAAAACAGCGAAGATTGATCCAGTCCCTTATGGGGCCCTGCAGCTGGGAGCTTAACCACTAAAGCACAAAATCACTAATCTTGCTTTGTGCCTGAAGGACTTCGTGGGTAGAATCCGGCTTCAGAGGATAGTTCGCAAGGAGGCTTATTATGTTGAGGTTACTGGTTACCACGTTCCTGGTTGCTCCACTCACAGTTGTCTTCTGCGGGGCAGAGGACAAAGTGGAGGTCTGGGCCGTACCGAGTATCCAGAAGGTCCGTCCCGAGGCACCGGTTGAGGCGGAAAACCTGGTTTGGGACGCGAGCGCGAAGACGATTCAGGTGGCTGGTGCCCGCAATGAACATGTGCCCTTCCAGTTGGTGATCTCCACGGCACCCCCGGCGAACCGTTATTTGGAGCCGGCAGATGGATTCTGGGTGGAGGTAACGGAATTGCGCTCCTCTGAAAACCGGATTCCCCCCGAAAGGATCGATCTCTTTTTCGAACACGCGGTCCTTTGTTACGGGAAATCCAGCCCGGTTGGAGACACGGGGTTTTGGCCGGATGCTCTAGCGCCACTTACTGAGCCTTTTGGGATGAGGTCAGCGTTCCGCAAGGCAGTCAGGAACCGGGCCATCTGGGTCGATATTCACGTCCCGGACGGTGTCCCGGCAGGGCACTATAAAGGCAAGATCCTGGTATCACAAGACGGGCGACAGCTGGAGGAGCTCCAGCTTGATCTGGAGGTTTACGACTTCTCGCTCCCGGAAGAAACTCACATGCTGGCCTACATCGGCGTTTCGGGAAACTGGTTTAGCCCTGCCTACTCCGTCGAACCGGGCAGCAACGAGGCTCGGGCTCTGCTGAAGAAATACTACGACTTCCTCTACTCGCACAGAATGGAGCCCTGGTTCAATCGTCTCCTTCAGCCGGAGGTTGAGGTCAAGGGGGACGAGGTCGAACTACTGTTCAACGACGAGGTCTATCAGCGTTACATGGTGGAGTTGAAAACAAAACGAGTCGTTTTGGAGGCTGCGCCCGGAGAACTGACGAACCGCCAAACTTTTGGTGAGTTATCAGCCGAGGCGAAGGCCCGGGTGCGCAACTATGTTAAGCAGGTCGTGGCTTTCTTCACTCAGCATAGTTGGGCCGAGAAACTGGTCCTCAACAGTCCTATCGATGAGCCGAACACGGCCGAGCACTACGAAGAGACCAGGATGTGGGCCGATTTCGTCCATGACATTGCCCCAGACATTCCATTCCTTGTCACCGAAGCCCCGGTAGCTGACCGTCCGGAGTGGGGCAACCTGACAGGACATGCCAACAACTTCTCAGTCCATGGAAACCGTTTGAATGATCCCGCGGTAAGAAGAGCTATCGATCGGGAACGCGGTCGTGGAGGTGAAATAACCTGGTATATCTCCTGCGATCAGGTCTACCCGCAGCCGAACTACTTTATCGATGGACCCGCGATCGATCCAGTGATGGTTCCATGGATCACCTGGAGGCACTCGATGGACGGAATCCTCTACTGGGCCGTCAACTTCTGGAGACAGACACCCAACCCCTGGGAGGACCCGGTCACCTACTTGAGTGGCTTTCTGTGCAGTGACGGGGGAATTCTTAACGGTGAAGGATCACTGCTTTACCCTGGCAACCACGTGAAACGATACACGGGACAGCAGAATGTTGATGGCCCGGTCTCATCGATTCGTTTTGAGTTGTTGAGGGAAGGAATTGAGGACTACGAATACTTGTGGTTGCTTAAGTCGTTGGGAGAAGCTGACCTTGCTGACCGGTTTGTGTCTGACTTGGTTGTCGATGTCAGCGCCTTTTCCCGGAACGTCCCTGTTCACTTCGAAGTCAGGGAAAGGATTGCCCGGAAGATCGAAGAATTGAGCCGGGACAAACCATAGACTTCACCGCCAGGGCACCAAGCCCACTAACCGGGATAATTCGTAAACTCACCACTAAGTCACAAAATCGCTAAGATTGCGTTGTGCCATAGTGACTTCGTGGTGAGCACTCATAAGGCCGAACACGACTATTCCTGTTTCGCG
>JAUWTT010000136.1 GCA_030614585.1 Acidobacteriota bacterium | reverse complement strand
CGCTATTCGATTACTCTCTCACTTACGGATTTGATCATGGGAAAGGTGGATTCTTCTCCACAGGGCCTTTCAAGGCCAAGGCTGTCGATCTCGAGAAGGTTTGGTGGGTTCAGGCGGAAGGTTTAATTTCAGCGTTGATGCTGTTCCAGATGACTGGAGAGGCTCGTTACTGGGAGGTCTTCCGTAAGACCTTGAGCTGGATTGATCAATATCAAACTGATCGAAAGGCTGGCGACTGGTACGGAGTGATTCTTCCTGACGGACGTGCACAAGGAGACAAAGCAAACATTTGGAAGACTCCGTATCACAATGGGCGGGCGGTACTCGAATGCTTGAAGATACTACGAAGTGGGCTCGCCGGCGACCAGATCGAGTGAGAGAATGTTCTCTTGGTTGACTCTGACAATCGCTTTCTTGACCTCGCCTTTGAGGTAGGCTCTATACAACCGCCTCATTCGTTCCAGGCGGGACTCTGCCGGTTGGTGATCCCAAATGCTGTCAGCTTTTTCGAGCAGGGCTTTTTCCTCGAGCCTCTGCATCAGGGCAACGTCGAGGGATCGAAGGTCGTTTTCGACGTACTCCAGGAGCGTGTATTGGACCGGGCCAAATAGCTCCTCGCCTCGTTCAACCGCTTCTTGTCTCCGCAGGTTCTCCACCTGCCATCGTCGTTCGACGTTTTCGAAATTCACCTCACCCCGGATCCCGAACTCTCGAGCCAGCAACAATCGGACCTTGACTTCAACACTAGTTACCAGTGTGCGGCGCAGAAGGTCGGCCTTTGGACTCACCCCGTCGAATGACTGATCCCAAAACTCGGCCTCCTGATCAGTCTCATCAGTGCGGTGAAAATGTCGAAGAACAGCAGGTCGATTGATTTGAGCGAAGAGGAGCATTTCCTGCCGCTCAATGGGTGCATCATTGACTGTCAGAAGGTTCACCGTTGAGTCGTAGGTAACCTTGAAGGGCAAATCTCTGAATCCCTGAGGTCCGTGTTGGCCAGAGCAGCACTGGGACAACACGACCCATAGTAAGAGCAGGGTAATTCGGTTGGTTAGCAGTAACCGTAACGCTTTATTCAACACAACACTTCAGCCTCATCTCATTTTTGCATATTTCAGGAAAACCCTGATACCAGGAAGAGACAGGTTTCATGAAATCGGAGTTAATGCTAAAATTTAGCTGCGACTAAAACGTTTTTCAAAGCAAAGGGATATTGAGGCCGCCTTAAGATAGGGAACTGGTTGTAATGAGGATTCTGTTTCTACTGATAGTTCCAGTATTTCTCGTGGCTCTGTTCTTCTTAGCCCGACGATTGATCAGCGGTCGGCGGACTGGCTTATCTCCTCTCGCGAACCGATCCGATCGGATTCTGTACGAAGACGCGCTGAAGCACTTGTACAAATGTGAAGCCGACCAGACGCGTGGCACTGTGCAAAGTCTCGCCGGGCAATTGGGAATCTCGGTGGACAAGACAACTCAGATCCTTTCCGAATTGCGGGGACGTGGACTCGTGGAGCTCAAGGAGGAGAGTTTCCCGCTGACCAAGAGTGGAAGGGAATACGGGCTGCATGTTGTAAGGGCGCATCGTCTTTGGGAAAGGTACCTGGCTGATCGTACGGGTGTTTCGGAAGTTGAGTGGCATGGGCAAGCCGAGATCCGGGAGCACGAGATATCTCCCGAACAGGCGGATCGACTGTGGGCCCAGTTGGGACATCCCACCCATGATCCCCATGGGGACCCACTCCCTCTTGTGGATGGTGGCTTGGTACCAGTATCCGAAAGGACCCTTCTTTCACTGGGCGCTGATCAACGCGCTCGAATCGTCCATGTCGAGGATGAGCCGGAGAGTGTCTATGCCCGCCTGGTTAAAAAAGGGGTGTTTCCAGGCATGGAGTTTCGAGTCTTGGAGAGAACCGAAGACTCCGTGACGATTCTGGCGGAAGGGCGTGAGAAGACCCTGGACGGCTTTGAGGCCGCCAACGTTAGCGTTGAGTCGATCGAGAAGGAGGAGACTGATTTCTCAGGGACGATCCGGATGGCTGATCTCGAACCCGGGCAGAAAGGGGAGGTCGTAGTTCTCTCAAGGGCAACCAGGGGATTGGAACGGCGCCGACTCATGGATTTTGGAATTCTACCGGGTACCGTGGTTGAACCTGAGCTCCGAGGATTTGGGGGAGATCCGACGGCCTATCGTGTCAGGGGAGCCCTGATAGCGCTCCGAAAGGACCAGTCGGCGCACATCATTGTTCGACGGGTGGAGGACTCTGCAGCATGAGTGTGACTGGTGCTAGCGCGCCGGCGAGCTGCGAGGCCTGCCCGGTACACCGCGCGTCCACTCTCTCGAAACTCGGGATCGACGTTGAGAACGTCGATTTCGTTGTTGCTTTAGCCGGCAATCCAAACACCGGTAAGAGCACGATCTTTAATGCTCTTACCGGCTTACGGCAACATACGGGTAATTGGCCTGGAAAAACCGTGTCGCGGGCTGAGGGCGGATTCATTCATGAAGAGTTGAGGTACAAACTGGTCGATTTGCCGGGGACGTACTCGCTTCTCTCGACCAGTCAGGATGAGGAGATTGCTCGCAATTTCATTCTTTTTGGACGCCCTGATGTAACTGTCGTTGTAGTGGATGCCACGAGGCTTGAGCGAAACCTCAATCTGGTGCTTCAGATCCTGGAAATCACTGACCGTGCCGTTGTCTGTCTGAATCTGATGGATGAGGCCCAGCGAAACAATATCCAGATTGACGAACGGAGATTGGCCAGGGATCTGGGTGTCCCGGTCGTTGCCACGTCTGCAAGGTATCGAAGGGGACTCGATTCTCTTATGAGCGTGATTGCGGATGTAGCTTCCGGGAAAGTGGTTTGTCGGCCCCACAGAGTCAAGGGGACAACGAAGTCATTGCGCCGGGCTATGTCGACGCTGGTCGATTTGCTCACGAACATCTATCCGGGCCTTCCCAACTCTCGTTGGGTCGCGCTGCGTCTCCTCGACGGGGATGACGGAATTAAGACGGCTCTGCAGGACGGAGAATTGGGCCGACTGGCATCGGAAAGTGGAGAGCTGATGGCTGAACAGAAAGCTGAAGTCGCTGCCTCTGCCAATCCTGCAAAAGCGGGCGGGTTGCTGGATCGAGCAACCGAGCTCAGGCTGCAGATTGGGCCTGACTTCCAGGAACAGCTGATGGAATCCATCTACGGTGATGCGGCTGAGATCTCTGAGAAGGCAGTGATTCTCGGAGACAGGCCTCGTTTCGATTTGGCCCGAAGTTTGGACAGGCTGGTGACCAGCAGAATCTGGGGCTTGCCCATCATGTTGTTACTCTTGACCGCTGTCTTCTGGGTAACCGTCTCTGGTGCTAACGTTCCATCTGCACTCCTCTCAGATCTCTTGATTGGCCAGATCCACCCACTGCTGAAGTCAGTTGCTCAGGCGATCGGCCTTCCCTGGTGGCTGGACGGAGTGTTGATCGACGGAATGTACATATCTACTGCCTGGGTGATAAGCGTTATGCTCCCTCCCATGGCAATTTTCTTCCCTGTATTCACTCTTTTGGAGGATTTTGGCTATCTACCCCGAGTAGCGTTCAACCTTGATCACATTTTCAAGAAGGTTGGTGCCCACGGCAAACAGGCGTTGACTATGACCATGGGTTTCGGGTGTAACGCCGCCGGTGTGGTTGCTGCAAGGATCATCGATAGCCCGAGGGAACGACTTATCGCGATTATCACGAACAATTTCGCACTCTGCAATGGAAGATGGCCCACACAAATTCTGATTGCGACACTTTTCATTGGAGCACTGGTTCCCGCACATTTTGCTGGATTGATATCGGCGATGGCTGTTGTGGCAGTGGCGGTTCTTGGGGTGTTTCTCTCACTTGCGGTTTCCTGGTTTCTTTCTCGCACCTGGTTGAAAGGTGAAGTGTCCAGTTTCACTCTTGAGTTGCCTCCTTATAGACCTCCGCGAGTACTGCAGACCATCTACACATCATTGATTGATCGAACTCTCTACGTTCTCTGGCGCGCCGTTGTCTTTGCGCTGCCGGCGGGTGCAGTAATCTGGTTGAGCGCCAATATTTCGATTGGAGGGAGCACTCTCGCCGAGCACATGATCGAACTGCTTAGCCCGATAGGTCTTCTCCTGGGATTGAACGGTGTGATCCTACTGGCTTACATTGTCGCGATCCCTGCTAATGAAATCGTGATCCCCACAATCCTGATGTTGACCGTTCTCGGCGCGGGGGCCGAATCATACGGTGCTGGGGCCGGAGTTCTGTTCGAGCTCGAATCCCAGGGTGATTTGGCGACCATCTTCTCCACTGGGGGCTGGACGTTGTTAACCGCAGTCAACTTGATGCTCTTCAGCTTGATCCACAACCCATGCAGTACAACCATCTACACGATCTTCAAGGAAACGGGCAGCACGAAGTGGACTCTGGTTGCAGCGCTACTGCCGGTTGCGATGGGATTGGGAACCACTTTTTTTGTCGCTCAGATGTGGCGATTAGTCGAGGGACTTCTGCTCAACTAAAGCGGTGGGAGTTACCACTAAGGCACCAAGTACACCAAGGAAACGCGCGGTTCTTTGTGCTCCTGGTGTCTTCGTGGTTTCGATACTCAAGACCCAAGACCCAAGACTATTCAATCCGAATCGGATAGCAACTGAACTCACGATAAGTTTCGTAAAGGGCGAGTACGTTTTCAACCGGGACCTGGGGCTGGACATTGTGGATTGTGTTGAAGACAAACCCACCGCCGGGTCCGAGCGCTTTGATCCGCTCCCACACTTCTTCTCGTACCTCGTCGCTGCTTTTGAAAGGCAGGGTTCCCTGGGTGTCGACGCCCCCTCCCCAAAAGGTGATACGGCTGCCAAACTCTTTGTTTAGCTCGTAGGGGTCCATATGGGCAGCGCTGCACTGAACCGGATTGAGAATGTCAAAACCGGCTTCGATGAAGTGAGGAAGCAAGGCTCTGACCGATCCGCACGAATGGATGAAAGTCTTCCACTTCGTATTTTCGTGTACCCAGTCGTTGAGGCGCCGTTGAAAGGGTTGGTACAGTTCGCAGTAAGCCTGAGGCGATATGAATGGGCCAATCTGAGTTCCGAAGTCCGTGCCTGTCATATAAATGATGTCGACCCGGTCGCCCACGTGTTGATGGCAGCGGCTGAGGTTCTCGAGCGCGATTTCGCACTGACGCTCGAATATGGAGCGAACATAATCCTGACGAATCACGGTGCTCATGTACCATTCACTGACATCTCGAATCCCTTTCGGGTTCTTGAGCCAGGGAGCTGGGACCAGAGCAATGTCTCCGAAAGCGGTACCCCCGAAATTGGCCAGTAATGCCTTGTCCGTCCTGGTATAGAGGCGGTCGATTTCTTTGCTGAAATGGTCCAGTTCCTCGTCAGAGATCAGATCAAATTCCTCTAAGTTATCCTGTACATCCAGGCGATCATCATCAATGGGAGGCTGCCGAACGGTGGAATCAAAATAGAATCCACCCTCCGGCATCCTGCCACTGGCGGGAACGCTCTCATCCCCTTCGGGGTAAAGCAAGAGGTCGCCGTTTTCCTCAACGTCTGTGTTAAACCCCTCGGGTACGAGCACAGGGGTGCCATCAAACGTAGTCCACGGCTTCCAGGCCTCGTTCCTGAAGCCAAACATGTTCTTGGACGGCCACACCCCCATGACATCAACGCCCAGAGTGTCCATCAGATCGGACCCGATCTCACCGAGTAACTGGTAGGGCTCAACCACCTTCACAGGGGTTCCAGGCGGATCGAGCTCAAGGGCTTGGCGCAGTTTGTAAACAGTACTCACGTGCATGCCGCTAACCGGGGAAGAGCCCAGGTCCAGAGGAATGCGGTCCGGTTCTTCGTGGGACAGGGCACAGGCAACGCGTTCTCTTGAATTCATTTCGTCACTTTTCTCCCTCAGCGATTGTAGGCGAGTTTTGCACCGAAAATCTACCGGTAACGGGACGTGATCCTGGATCTGTTGTCAGGCGAAAACCGTTGCTGAAAACTCGATGCAAAGGCATTGGCCAGTTCTTCGAACGTGATTTGCCTGCCGGCGGCCTCAGAGACTGAAATCATGTTTCTCCTCAGTGAGGCGACGTCGAAACGGAGTGCCCGGCCCATCATCTCATAGTCAATCTCGATCGGAACCGAGCCATGCTGGAGAAAGCTGCGCTTCAGTCGTCGTTGCGCACTTCCGACTAGTTTCCTGCCTCCGTAAACGAGTTCGTGACGAGATGGAGAAATAAAGCAGGGCTTGGTCCAATCATAAAGATGTCCACCGGCGGACTTGCGTTCGCCCGTGCTGTGAGTCGCCCGGATTCCGAGCGCGTGCAGACCGCTTTCCAGGCATTCAGCGATCAACTGATAAACGGGGATCAAGCTTTGCAAGGGAAACATTTCGACATCATTAGACACAACCGAGTAGGTGATTTCATTGCCGTGTAAAACGGCCCGGCCTCCCGTCGGCCGCGAGACGGTAGGAATCCCAACCTCGTCACAGTAAGCCAGATCAACCGCTTTCGCAGGTTCTTGGTGCGTTCCCAGTGAGACGGTCGGCTTATCCCAGCGATAGAATCGAATCACCGTCAGGGGATCTTTCGAGATCTCAGCTCGCTCCAGCCAGAATCGATCAATTTCCATATTTTGATCGCCTGGCAGAGGGCGATCGCAGAGAATCCGCAGCTCCTCCACAGACCTACTCCGGGCTTTCGATCTGCTGCGCGCCATCGAGAACTGCCCAGCAACCTCTCAAAGGAGATCCTCGATGGGCTTAAAGGGGCGCTTTTGAGCCTCCGCTACGGGTGCACAGGTGATGTGGCCCTGGTAAACGTTGACGCCGTTCCTGAGGTGTGGATCGTCGCTGATCGCTTTTTCAATCCCTTTGGACGCGATTCTCGTAGCGTATGGCGTGGTCACGTTGGTCAATGCTCTCGTTGAGGTTCGGGGAACCGCACCAGGCATGTTGGTAACACAGTAATGAAGAACACCATCCACCTCATAGACCGGATCGCTGTGGGTGGTAGGCCGCGTCGTCTCACAGCAACCACCCTGATCGACTGCAACGTCAACGATGACTGAGCCCGGTTTCATTGCCTTCACCATCTCACGGGTGATCAGCTTGGGAGCATTTGCACCGGGGATAAGTACTCCTCCGATTAGAAGATCCGCGCTTCTGATCGACTCCGCAAGATGGAAGCGGTTAGACATTAAGGTTTCAACACGGCCAAAGTAGAGGTCATCCATGTAGCGCAGTTTCTCGACATCGACATCCAGAACACTGACCTGAGCTCCCAGCCCCATTGCCATCTTGGTGGCATTAATGCCGACGACTCCTGCCCCCACAATTACAACGAGGGCCGGCCGCACTCCGGGGACCCCACCCAGCAGAATGCCGCGCCCACCTCTAGGTTTCTGCAAGTAGTAAGTGCCGACGATGACCGACATTCGGCCTGCGATCTCACTCATGGGAGTGAGAAGTGGAAGATGACCGTTCTTGTCTGTAATGGTTTCGTATGCCACCGCGGTGACACCTTTATCCACCAGCACTTGAGTAAGTTCCGGCAAAGGGGCCAGGTGAAAATACCCAAAAACAATCTGGCCTTTCCTGAGACGGTGGAACTCTTCTTGAACCGGTTCCTTAACCTTGATGATCAGGTCACTATCCTCGTAAAGTTCGTCCGCGGTATCGACGATTGTAGCGCCTGCTTTCACAAACTCTTCGTCAGCAAAGCCAGAGCCGTCCCCTGCCCCTTTTTCGATAAACACAGTGTGTCCATCCTCGACGAGGCTGTAGGCACCGGATGGAATGAGACCCACTCGAAATTCGTTGTCTTTAACCTCTCTGGGTACCCCAATTCTTATCATGTCTGTGATTCTAAGGGTCCTTCATCTAAATTGAAAGATAGAAGCTGAAATCTCAAACGGGTTACTCCCGGGACGCCTTTATCCTGCATTTCTCGCGAAGTCGTGTAGCGAGGCACTTGAAGAGCCCCCGGTCTGGAATCCCGGGGCTCCGTATGGATTGTCGCCGCAACGTCATACGGAGCCGGGTCTTTTCAGGGCCCGGGCCTGGCAGAACCCCAGGTTGTCGGATCGTAAGTCAGTGAGTTCCTGTAATTTAGGCACATTTCGGGCGGATGCATCCGGTGACGCAGCAGCCAGCTGGTGAGAAATGCGAGTCAGGCTAGGGCAAAGGTGGGGAACCCCCAGCTTCTTATGGAGAGCTGGGGGTTCACAGTATAGTTCGGGTTTACAGCATTTTAGGGTTTGACAAACGAGGTGTAAGAAACGGTTCGTCGTGCATCGCGGCCGCCGCCTTGGAGAACACGCAGCACAACGCCTTTTCCTGATGGCACTGCGGTCACGGCATCCTTGAACTCGGGTCCTCCGGCAATACTTTTGCCGTTGACGTGAGTAATGACCTGACCACGCCCCAGGCCGGCGTCGTCAGCAAGGCTTCCAGGAGTCACATCCAGGATAAGAACGCCTTCATCGCCTTCGAGCCCGAGTTGGCCGGCATCCCGAGCACTCAGCGTCTGAAACTCTAGGCCAATCTCCTTCGGCTGCTCTTCTTCCTCCTCTTCCTCACATGAGAAACCCTCGTTTTTTGCGCGTTGCTTCTGTTCGAGGGTACGCTCAGCCAGCTCTACCTCAAGTTCACGAACCTCACCCTTTCTAACGATCACCACGGGAACTCTTTCACCGGGTGCCGTATT
>JAUWTT010000392.1 GCA_030614585.1 Acidobacteriota bacterium | reverse complement strand
CCTCACGAAGCTCTTTGATTGCCCCTGGGAACCGAGATTTCGATTGAATTACCCAAAGGGTCACACTCAGGAAGACAGTGGTTAGTCCAATCACAAGAGCCCAAACTATCATTCTCGATTTCCGGCAATCTGCTTTGCAAACGAGTAAGGATGACTGAAACACCTTCTTAACACGAGGCTCTTGTTCGGCTGGTGAAACGAGTCACAGGCTCACGGAATTTGGGAAGGTGTTCTGCTTAGTTCCTGCTCTAAGAGAAGAGAGAGCTGATTCGATCACACTCATTAGCTGGTACGGACAATGCGGCAGCAGAATGAGGCCCGGGAAACAGGCCAGGAATATGTTCGTTTTGGAAACGGTTGGTTGAAAGTTGACCCATCGAATGCCGAAGAGTTCCTCGGTAGGATTGACCAGTTTGAAGAATCTGAAGGTGGCACCGTTCGAATCCCGACTCACGCACTCCTGGATATCTACGAGAACCTGGACCAGCTTGAGTTCGATCTTCCTCCGATCGAGAGCCTCGGGTTACACATTGATTGGGGAGCGCTCCCAGACGTTCCGGTCCCGTCCAGTTTCAACGGTCAGCTAAAAGCACACCAGATTCTCGGGTATCACTGGTTATCCCAAATCGATCAGAAATCTACCGGCGGGTTGCTGGCTGACGAGATGGGTCTCGGAAAAACGGTCCAAGTCATAGCCCACATGAGCCGTCTTGCCGAGAGTGGAAAGCTCTCTCCTTGCCTGATCATCTGTCCGAAGACAATTATCACGAACTGGCAGAGAGAGATCGCGAAGTTCTTCCCCAGCCATGGCTCGATCTACGCTGTGGAAGGCGGTCCCGTTTCCAGTCAAACACTTTCTCAGGTCGACATCGTCATTATGTCGTATGACACTCTCCGGAGGCATCAGTTCGAAATTGGAAAGGTTGACTGGCAGTTTGTTGTCGGTGACGAAGCGCAGTTTGCGAAAAACCCCACCGCTCAACGTACTACCGCTTTGAAAGCACTTAAGTCGGGACACAGGGTCGCGCTGACAGGGACTCCTGTTGAAAACGGCCTCATCGAATTCTGGTGCATCATGGACTTCGTGAGGCCCGGCCTTCTCAAGAGTTGGTCTGAGTTTCGAGATGACTACGAGAAACCTCTTCTAGCCGAGGAAGATGCAGGGCCCCGCGAAGGACTGGTTCGCTCCCTCCTTGAACTTCATCAAAAGTGTCTCGTCCATCTCCTGAGAGACATAAACGACGCGTTGTTGAAGCACCCATTTGATGCTGAGGTGAAGGATTTCGGATACCGGTTTGGAGAGCTCCTTCGACAGATTGTAGATACTATTGATCGCTTTGGACTGCGGAAAAGATATCTGGCTAAACACAAGAAGGACACTGAGAAATGACTACGAGATATTGAGGAGATAACTTTCAAGACGGAGCTTGTGGAGAAACTTAGGAAACGAGTGGTCAAGTATGGGCCGAGACTCTTTGAGTTCCTGAATCACGATGGAGTCCCTTGGAACAACAACAACGCTGAGCACGCTGTCAAGCCTTTTGCCAAGTACCGACGGCTCGTGAACGGGCGGGTGACTGAGCGGGGTATAAGTGACTATCTGGTCTTGTTGAGCATTTACGAAACGTGCCACTACAGAGGCTTATCTTTCTGGGATTTCCTGCTCTCAGGCCTGCGAGACATCAACCATTTTGTGGAGGGGAACCTTCACAGTAAAAGAAGTCGCAAGCTAGGTCAGAGGATGTATTCAAAGTAGTCAAGCGACGGGTAGTTGACCGATATCCTCAAGTTCTCATCATAAGTCTCGAGAGGTGGAAACTCACCCCAACCCTCAGATTGGCATTTGTGGCCGGTGGGGACTACGCGATTGGACGAAGATCGACTAGCAGCTTCCCATGCTCACGGCTACCTTCATGTGTCCTTTTAAGCGGACAAGAGGGTTGTTGGCAACCCATCCCGGTCAAGCTTTTCGTTCAGTGCAATTCTCTTCAAGCCATTCGACTGCCGCTTCGACAGTTGGGAAGTAGTCAAATGAGCATAACAGGCGAGCCTTAAGAATCGTATCGCGAAAGATGCGGTTGCACATAATAGCGATCTCGCCTCCCAGATTCGCAACTGTCGTATGCGTTGAGATGAACTCACCAATACCCCACTCGTCCAACTGACTGACATCAAACTCAATGACAAAGCATCGAAAGCCTTCTTCAATCAGCGGCTTGATAACATCGCGAAGCTCAAGGCAGGAGGGTCGCACGAAATCGCCGGTGAGAGTCACGATGACGATTTGGCGTAAAGTCGCAAGTTCGATACGGAGCGGGGGCATATATCGATTATATAGGGGTTAGTTGCAGACAAAACAGAAGTAACTCCGGCAGCAGGTTGGCCAGTCCCTCTCGAATAGCCTCAACTGGTGATTGCAGGCACCAATTTGGTGCTATAACCTTCACCCCAACATGGCTGACTCAGTTCTCGGTCTCAAAGTCGGTGATTACATACTTTGGAGAGGACCCGACTCGGATTCCGCAGAAAAATTACCACCGATGATCGGAAAGGTCGTTAGAATTCACAAGAACAAGCTTGGGAAAGAGGTCAAAGAGAAACTCGGTGTTCCTATCAGTGGTGAACCATATGCCGTAATCCAGTTGGAGAATGTGTTTCCTGTTGCAGTGTTTCCGGGCTACTTGATCCCTGGTTTCCCCTCTTGTTCGTGAGTTATTGTGGTAGATCTGTGGTAGAAGATTCTCGATCAGGAAGTCTCGACGGGAGAATCAACCTGTCCCCTGAATCCCCTGAATCTCCCCTAATCCTTACTCAATGAGCACCTCCCCATTCCCCCTCCTCCCCCCGCCAACTTCTTCAAGATGCGGTAATATCTAAATCCAGACAGGCTCGTCCCATAAGTTCAGCACAGTGCCCAGGCCTAGTTCCCTGGCTTGCTGGTATACGTACTCTCCGAAGGCCAAATCTAGGCAAGCAAGTCCTCTGGCCATGAACTGAATGGGATTTTCGGATTCAGTCTCGACCTTCTTGTTCCCGGCAACGATGTCTGACAATAGAATCGTGTCTTCCGGCACTATCCGGCCTTCCTCAGCTAACTGCTTGAAATTGGAGCCGGGAACTCCGATCATCTGCTCCCAGTCGTCGATGACGATTCGCCTGGCTTCCAGGATTGACTCGGGTGGAAATTCGTTCGCCCCGCACTGGCAGCGCAAAACGCATACATCCAGCCAATCCATCTCGACAATCTTTTGAAAGGCGGTGGTGGCGGTAATGACGATCTTCGCTCCACGACACGCTGCTTCGCCATTTGAAACCACACGGACCGGCAGTTCCACTTCGAATTCTTCGGCCAGGGCCACGGCCTTGGCCTGCTGAAGATCGAACAAGCGGACCTCTTCAATTACTCGAGGCATGTCTCGAAGTGCCATGAGCAGCGTCCTGCCAATAACACCGGCTCCGAAAACTCCTACGGTCCGCGCCAATTCTGAGGAGAGAAGCCGAATGGCAATTGCCGTGACTGCGGCGGTCCTCATCGCGGTAATCAGCGTGGCATCCATGATCGCTACAGGTAGGACCGTATCCACATCGCTCAAGATCATCACGTCGATGCCCAGAGGAAGGTCGGGAGATTCTGAGTTCCCTGGAGCTTCACCGGCCCACTTCACGCCCGCGCGCTGCAGGTTACCACCTACGTATACAGGCATGCTGTTCAGCTTAAACTGCATTGACCCATCTTCCCGGTAATGCTTCAGACTGGTCTTCGGAGGATTCATGATCTCGTTCTTACCGAGCATTTCGAGCGTACAGAGAACTGATTCAACACAGGCTTTCATGTCTAATACACCGGATGCGATGGCATCCTCCTGTTTCAGGAATAGTATCTTTCCATCGGTCATGATTGACTGTCCTTCCAATTCATAGTGGGAAATTTGTCGGGCCGGCTCGCCTCTTGTTCAACATAGTGGATCCGGCTATCGCTCCTCGGTATGGCAAGTGCCTCTCCTTAATGTAAGCCAGGCAATAGCAGGCGTATCAGCAAGCTTGCGACGACAACGCCAACAATAGTGCGCAAAATGAAGATCGCCACCAATTCCAACAAGTTCAAGGGAATGCGACTTCCCATGATCATGGCTCCGGTTTCGGATAAAAATACAACCTGGGTGATACTGATAATCGCTATCAACATCAGGGCAACTCGAGAACTCACTGTGGCTGTACCCACAATCGTGGGGATGAACATGTCACTAAATCCGGACACGATCGCCGGAGCAACCTGGCCCGCTTCAGGGACCTGTAGGAGATTCAATAGGGGAACAAGCGGTCGCCCGATCCAGCTCAGCAGCTCGGTATGATGGACAACGACCAGCGAAAAGGTGCCAATCGCCATTACCAGCGGGGTAAGGGAAAGGAGAATCGTAAGAGAAAACTTCAGCCAATCTCCAATGTAGCCTCTCAACGTGTAGCCATTGTTATTTGCTTTTTCGATCGCTCGATAGACCGCGGTCTTCATCAACGAGTCACTGTCGAAGTCAGGTTCGCCATCCTGCTGAATGGGCTCGGAGAAATAGTCGTCCTTCTTCCTGGCCAGTGGCGGCAGCCTGGGTACGACGATCGCACAAACCACCCCCGTCAGGAACACGATTAGGTAGAAGACTGGAAAGAACTCGGCCAGGCCTACCTGTTCGATCACCACTCGGGCATAGGT
>JAUWTT010000421.1 GCA_030614585.1 Acidobacteriota bacterium | reverse complement strand
GTCAGGTTCAGTGACATAGCTAAGAGCACTGCAATAAACAACAGGAGGTATCTTCTTCGCATCGCGCCCCCAATCCATCGTTAATATCCGGCGGGATTGTATGTCCCCCGAGGAGTGTAATCAAGGGGCAGACTCGCAGGAGCTTTCAATAAGCTTCCCACTCAGCGAGGATGTTCTGGTCGAGATCAACAACCCTGACCGTGGGGGGCTGTTCCGGGCATATACCTTCTCCGAGTACCAATTCATCCACCTGGTCTCCATCCACGTCCAGGGATGCGATGCTACACCCACATGGAGGATCCTCTGCATCTGCAAAGAACTGAGATAGTTGGTTTCCTTCACGGTCCAACACCATGATGTGAGCGGAATGCCCCGGAGCGGCGCCCGGCGCAGTGACAATCCCTTTTGCGTATGGCCCCAGCTGAAGCGGAGCGAGATTCAGTCCGAAAGCGGAACCAATGGTGTCCCAGGTCGAGAATGCTCTTGAAGCAGTATCGTAGACCTTGACCACAGAGGAATTGACCGAAAGGAAGTTGGCAAATAGCAATAACCTGGCTCCGGGAAGGTTCGAGTCAGGAGAGCCTGGAATGCGCTGAACCCGGACGCTATTATGAAATCCTATATCTCCAAGAAGCCACTGATTCACTAACGTCCCATCCGCCCGAAACTCAAACACAGATGCTCCCCTCCCGGGTCCTGGTCCCGGCGTGACAAGAATGGTACCTTCCGATACGGCGACAAAGGCCCCATATCCATCGAATCCTTCGAGCCGGAACTGGCTTAGTCTCTCCCCTGAGAGTGAAAAGACTCGCACCAAAGGAGGATTCCGTGTACCCGGCCCAGGAGCGATAACAATCTCGTCACCTGGCCCAAATCCAATATCTCCGGCAGCCAGGTTTCCCGAGAATCCATACTCCTCAAATCCCAACCATTCTTTCAGGAAGGTCCCGTCCGGCCTGAACAATCGCACGAGCGAGGGACTGGACCGATCCTGCCCGGGAAGGGTGGCAACAAAAGGCTCTCCATCGGCGTCATAACCTCCGGCCACAATCACTCCTCCCCCAAAAGTGGTATAGGCGATTCCACCTTTTCCGACCTCAAGCTGATTGAGACCGTTGAACTTGAAGAGCACTACCACGATGATCCCCAGAAGGGCATGGGACAAAGACACGGAGAGGAGGTTGGGGACCCGTTGAAACAGTGCACACCAGATCAATGAGCCGGCGAAGGTAAACACAACCAGTCCGGCGTTGGGGAGATGGAATCCCGCAAACAGAACCGCCGAACTCAAAACCGTCAGAACTGATCCTCCAAGAATCGTCTGAAATCGACTGCGCACCAGGTTTTGCAGCACATATTGTTGTAGAAATGCCCAGGGCAGGTATTCAAAGGGAAGTTCTCCCAAATCCGGTTTGGCTCCGGAGACAAGAAGCCAGCCTCCTAGAGGGAGCAGTATCAGCAGGTGCGGCACCAGGGACTCCCGAAGCGCGGCTCCAAGGTTATCCAGTCTGAGCCCCTGTTGCTTGAGCGATTCCCGAAAGTAAAGTTGGTTGACGAGAAGGATGACGCCGGACCCCACATAGGCTGCCGCCAGGTAGAAGCTTCGATAGTATTCGAAGCGACCCCACCAGAGATACCCAAGTACGAGGACAACAGAACTCAAAAGGAGCCCAACAGCCACAATCCTGTCTAAGGCTTTAGTTTGTCCTTTGCTACTTGTCTTCTCCCTGCTGCGTGCCATACACTCCTCACACCCTGCAAGTCCCCGTCACAGCAGCCTCAAGATCCAAGCTTCTCATAGGAACCCAATCAACGTGCGCTTAAGATGATATCGAATCTCTTACGATGTCGTGTTGGGCTCAAGGAGAAAAACACGTCCAGGAGTCCCGTCTGGGGGCCAAAGCGAACGAGCCAGGCGCTTTCGATCTGGAGACCATCCGCTCCGTCGTTCGGATCCGGAGATGAGGATGACGGGTGCCAAGACTCTGGAATCCCAGATTACCGATGGCAGTGTCAAGGTCACCGGAGATGTTAGTATTCTGAAGAAGCTTGGGGCGACCATGGTCGAGTTCGACCCACGCTTTGAGATCATACCGGGCACGAAGCCGGCGGGGACCGACATTGAACGTGCCGATCCATTTGACGTGGTTCCGGGTGAACCGATTACCGGATAGTGTGTAACAGAAGAAACGCTTTTGTAAGGGGGAGAGAATGAGTGAAGCAGTAGCACCAGCTTTCTGGTTGAAGGAGGCAAAGAAGAACGCAGGATGGATCATCGCTCTAGGTGTGGTCCAGATAATCGTTGGCATGTTGGCCCTGGGATCACCACTGGTGGCGGGAATCGCTGTGGCTGTGGTGGCTGGGGTGTTCTTGTCGGCGGCTGGGATCATCAGGATCTTCGCTGCCTTCAAGGCTGGGTCTTGGGGTGCCGGAATTCTGGGTTTGCTGGTAGGAATTGTGGCAGTCCTGGGTGGCCTACTGATCATGGTAAATCCCCTGTTTGGTTTGGCTTCTCTGACTTTATTGCTTGCGATTTACTTCCTTGTCGAGGGAATTACGGTGATCATGCTTGGATTCAAGTTGAAGCCGGCCAAGGGCTGGGGTTGGACACTCTTCAGCGGGATGGTGACCCTGCTCCTGGGAGGATTGATTTGGTCGCAGTGGCCCATCTCTGGTGTTTGGGCAGTTGGAACACTTCTCGGCATCCATCTGATCTTTGGTGGGTGGGCTGAGATTGCTGTGGCTTCCGCTGCCCGCGCTACAGCCACCGATGTGGAGTCATAGTCCGAACAAGGGGTGGGCATCAGAGTAATAGACAGAATCAAGCGCTAAACGCCTCTCACGGAGATTTATGCCGTCCCTGTCGGCACCCACACCATTGGAGTCCCGCCTAGCGGGACGGCATGAAAAAAATGGGACTTCATCGTTGAACATACGTGTCCCAGGATCCGGGCGACGATTCGGCAACTCACCCTAGATTCCTGGGCTACGAGTGGATGATTTCAGAGAATTATCCGGAGTCGGATCCCTTCAGTGACTGGGACAATCCACCTCCAACGGGCCATTCCGTGAAAAGTGCGGGCTGGCACCCCACCGTTTTCCGAGCAAGTAACACCTAAGTTAAGAGATGGGTTGCAAAGTCTAGCCCGGCTAGCAAACACTGTTAGGCAGGAGAGTTGTCTATGCGATGTGTCGAGTACCTGAGACTGGTTTCCCTTTCAAGCATTCCGCTTCGGCTGCTCCCTCTTACTGTGAGCCTGGTTCTTCTTCAGTCACACCTGGTCGCAGGAGATGACGTACTCATTCTTGTCAATGGCGACCGGATCACCGGCGAAGTCAAAAAGCTGGAGCTTGGTGAACTGTATTTCGACGCAGATTATGGCAACGGCATTTTTCGGTTCGACTGGGAAGATGTGAAGCGCATTGAAAGCAACGAGAACTTTATCGCAAGGACATCGAGTGGCAGCCGGGTAACTGGATCACTGCGAAACGATCCGGGGGATTCGAGCCGCATTCTCATCGAGACAGAGGGTGAAACGGTCGAATTGGGTCATTTGGAATTGGTCGAACTCAAGCAACTGGATGAGGGTTTCTGGGGCCGTGTTGACGCTGATCTGGATTTCGGCCTAACTCTCACCAAGGCAGACGAGACCAAGCAGTTCACGACTCGAGCCTCCTTCGCCTACTTGGATGAGCTCTGGTCCACAGAAGGGAGAATCAGCATTCTAAGAAACGTTCGAGAAGCCACTGATACGACGAGACGTTCCGAGTTTGGGGGGGACTACCGACGTTCTCTGCCGATTCTGGGCGGTCGTTGGTTTGGCATCGGCAATGCCGGTTTTCTACAGAGTAACGAACTCCAGCTTGATCTTCGATCCACTCTCGGGGGAGGTATAGGGAACTACATTTTCCAAACCAACCGTATTCTTCTGTCCGCGAACGGAGGAGCTGCGTGGACGAATGAAAGATACGAGGATCCAGAAATCCCGCGCAGAAACAGTGGGGAAGCGTTCGGGGTTCTCGAAGTGAACATCTTTGGGATCAATGATCTCGATATCCTCTCGAATGTCGTCGTGTTTCCCAGCTTTACCGAAAGCGGCCGAGTCCGAGTGGATTTCGACGCGGAATTCCGCTGGGAGTTCATTAGTGACTTCTATATCAGTCTGGCATTCACGGAGAACTTTGATAACTCTCCTCCTCCGGATACGCCAAGCAGTGACTATATCTTTTCCACTTCCATCGGATGGTCTTACTAATGGCAAATGCCAAGTGACAAATGTCAAATGTCGAACGAACTGTGGACTACTTGCCGCTTACTGATTACTACTCACTACTTACTGCTTACTCTCACCCCGATTACCGATAACCGCCGGGGCGGACCTTTTCTAAATGTGGTAGTGGGGCTTCGATAATAAGGGGAATAAAGGGGAATTAAGGGGACAGGTTCGTTCTCAGAG
>JAUWTT010000026.1 GCA_030614585.1 Acidobacteriota bacterium | reverse complement strand
TTCAAGCTTGTCATGACGGCCCGGAAGGCCACCATCCTCCCCGGGGCTCCGTATCGATGGACAACGCACGCTTAAGATCCCGGCTTCGATTATCCTCTGATTGGCCCAAAAAGGCTTGACATCCATTTCCAACCAACAGGATCATCCTTACAAGACCCAAGACCCAAGACCCAAGACCCAAGACCCAAGACCCAAGACTCAAGACTCAAGACCCTTACTTCGCAGCTTCCGCCCTCATCTGCTGAGCACGCTCCTTGATTTCAGTCAAGTCACGCTGCATCTCACTCCACCCATACCAGAGTGCATAGTCGGGGTTTGCATGGAATGTACCTTGAAAAGTTCGCATCCGATGTTTAAGGAACATCTCGAATAAAGTCTGTTCCAAGACCGTCGGTGCATCGTGAAAAGTCAAAAGATCTGGAAACGGAGAACTGTAACTTTCTGGTTTGCGTAGAAGACCGTCTTGATAAAGTGCTGCGACTATCCGAATCGCTTCTGCCATGAGATGGTCGGCACTTCTGATCATCTCATCGCCTTTGCCCAGTTCTCGAATGGCGAAACTCATCGAGTGACACTCATGGCAGGTCTTCAACATCTTGTCACGCTCGGCCTGCCACGTGTCTTGCCGTAGCCTTGCGACGTCGGCAATCTTGATCACGTCCAAGCGACCTGTAGGATTCCCCTCCAGATCGAGGACTCCGAGGGCCTGCAATATCGTGATCTGATCTGCTTTCCACTGCTCGTCTTCAGGCAGTGGGAGCCTGACCGCCAGAAATCCCCAGGCAGTCCGAACTTCGTGATTGCCTTCCTGCATATGGCAGGTTTGGCACGTGGGAGCGGCAACCCCCTTCGGCAGAGTCCCATTCTGTTTCAACAGGTACCGAACGCCGTGTTTCGATGATGAGTACATTTCCCACTGCGCGTGGTCAAAGCCCATATGACAGGTCTGGCATGCTTGAGGTTGTCTGGCCTCTTCGAGCGAAAACAAATGTCGAGTGTGACACGCATCGCAGGAGGCGACACCGAATTTCTGGCCGATCTCTTTCAATTCTTTGAAATCGTCTTCGGTCTTGACTCCCAGCTTATGACAACCACCGCAGCCCTTCATTCCCTCCATCATGTTGCTCGGTTGCCGATGCGCAGTGGGCATTGCTTTCATGGCGGCCCAAGCGTATGCGTGTTTCCCTTTCTTGAATTGCTCCACTTGGTCGGGATGACAGGTCACACAGGTGTCCGGGGAGGGTATCGAAACCTCGGAGATATCCTCCGCGGACGTGTGTTCATCTCCATGACAGAGCTCGCAGCCAATGGCGTTCTGGCTGTGTTTGCTCAATATCCAGTCGGCAACTATGTTAGGAGTGATTTTCGAATGGCAATCAACACAGCTTTCGTCCTGGGCCATTAACGCGCCGAACACAAGGAACCCCGTTGCTAAAGCCACACTCAGTGTTCTCATTCTTTCCTCCTCCAAATCCACTCAAACTGAGAAAGCAAACAAACAACCTATATCCTAACCGTATGGAAGGCCGGGCGAAAGAGCTTAATTGAGGCGAACTGGGGAGCTGGTGCCTGGGGACTGGGAACTGGGGGATTGGAGTGTTGGAGTCTTGGGGGATTGGGTTTTGGGTCTTGGAGCTGGGAGCTGGGGACTTTGTCGAAGTGCGAACTTCGTACTTCCTTCGGGCCCAAGACTCAAGACCCAAGACTCAAGCCTTTGGGATTCTGAGGCCTCGAGACTTCTTCCTCGAGTTCCCAGATTTCCAGTTCCCAGCCCCGAGTTCCCAACTCCCATTCCGAGTTCCCGTCCCTTTTGATATCCTTCTAAGCTATGTCTGAACTTCACCCGGTCCAGTTAGAGATCTACCGCAACCTATTTGCCTCGATTGCTGAAGAGATGGGCACCGTGCTCAAAAGAACGGCATACTCTCCGAACATAAAAGAGAGACGGGACTACTCGTGTGCTGTCTTTGACGGATCTGGAGCCGTCATCGCGATGGGCGATCATATGCCTGTCCATCTTGGATCGATGCCGCTTTCTGTAGAGGCGGCAATGAAAGCGTTTAAAGCCCAACCCGGGGATGTTGTGATATTGAACGATCCCTTTGCCGGAGGGACTCATCTGCCCGATATTACGCTGGTTGCACCAGTATTCTCGCCTTCCCAGAAATCCGGTGAGCCGATATTCTACGTGGCTTCTCGTGCCCATCACTCTGACGTAGGCGGTATGTCCCCGGGTTCAATGCCCCTGAGCCAGGAGATATTCCAGGAGGGTATTCGGATACCTCCGCTTAAACTCTATGCGAGTGGTAGGCTCAACCGAAGTCTTTTGAAGCTACTACTTTTCAACGTCCGTACCCCGACTGAACGGGAGGGAGATTTGGCTGCCCAGGTAGGCGCACTCAAGGTCGGTGAGAAACGACTCGTTGAGATGGTGGAGCGAAATGGAGCGAAGGAAGTGCTGCTGTACATTGACGGCTTGCATCGCTATGCCGAGCGGACGATGAGACTCCTCATCGATCAAATTCCGGACGGGACCTTTGAAGCGGAGGACTTCCTTGACGACGGCGGACTGATCGATCAGAGGAAGGGGGAACCGGTGGCGATCAGAGTGTCGATTCATGTCAATGGAGAACGGATGAGGATCGATTTCTCAAGGTCTGACGCTCAGGTAAAGGGATGCCTCAATGCCGTATATGCAATCACGCTTTCTGCTGTCTACTACGTTCTGCGTTGCCTGGCGCCCAAGGAGATTCCGCTCAGTGCGGGTCTGATCCGCTCCATAGAGGTAAAGGCTTTGGAAGGCACCGTTGTCAACGCACGGTTTCCAGCCGGCACCGCGGGCGGAAATGTTGAGACCTCGCAGCGACTGGTGGACGTACTTCTGAAAGCGCTGTCTACGGCTCTCCCTGACAGAATTCCCGCCGCCAGCAGTGGAACAATGAACAATCTTTCTATCGGCGGCGTTCACCCTGAAACTGGACAACCGTTTTCCTATTACGAAACGATTGGCGGCGGCATGGGGGCCGGACCTGACAAACCGGGGGACAGCGGGATTCACACACACATGACAAACTCTCTGAATACCCCGATTGAAGCATTGGAACGCTACTTTCCGATCCGGATTCGTGAATACAGGATTCGCAGAGGTTCTGGCGGCAGGGGGAAACCTCGTGGGGGAGATGGTATTGTTCGAACTCTGGAAATACTTTCGGAGTGCCAGATGACGATCCTGTCCGAGCGGCGCGAGATGGCGCCATACGGGCTTGACGGTGGGGGTAGTGGAAAGCCGGGGGTCAACATCCTTACTCCGCCTCGGGGCCGTAAGAAACGGATTGGAGGAAAAGCCAGGTTGGCGCTGGGTAGAGGGGATATCCTTACAGTAGAGACGCCGGGTGGTGGCGGTTGGGGCAGAGTGCGGTGAATGCGTGTGTAACCCGATACGCCTTTGACGTTGAGTTGAGCCGGTGACAATTGAAAAATTAATCCTTCGCGAGATAAGTCTCCCTTTCATCCATTTCTTTGAGACCAGCTTCTGCCGCGTTTATGAGAAACAGACACTCCTCGTCCAGGTTGAGGGAGAAGGTACCACCGGCTGGGGTGAGTGTGCCGCGGCTGAGGGACCGTTCTACAGCCCGGAAGACCTGTACTCGGCTCGACATGTGATAAGCAGGCATATAGTGCCCGCCTTGTTTGAGGCTGAGATCGGAAAGGCAGAGCATTTCCAGTCTGTCGTGGGGTTCATCCGAGGGCACCCGATGGCTAAAGCCGCGGTTGAAGCTGCCCTCTTTGATTGGGAGTCCAAACGTCTGGAGTTGCCTCTCTGGGAGTTTCTGGGAGGGGTGCGAAGGACCATCCCTTGTGGGGTTTCGATTGGGATACAGGACACTCCACAACAGTTGCTTGCGAAGATCGAAGAAGAACTCGATTCGGGTTATAGGCGAATCAAGCTGAAGATTAAACCAGGCTGGGATGTGGATATCCTGAAACGGGTGCGAGATCGCTTTCCCGATGTGCCTCTCATGGTTGATGCTAACGGAGCCTACGGTGTTGAGGATTTCGAGCACCTTGCGAAATTGGAGGAGTTTCGCTTGCTCATGATAGAACAGCCTTTGTATCACGATGACCTCATCGAACACAGTCGCCTGCAGAAAGAGTTGAAGACGCCTGTTTGTCTCGATGAGTCAATTCGACACCTGCGGGATGCTCAGCACGCCATTGAGTTGGAGGCATGTCGGGTTATCAACATTAAGGTAGGAAGAGTCGGTGGAGTTGTTGAGGCAAAACGCATTCACGACTACTGCCTGCAACAAGGTGTCCCGGTCTGGTGCGGAGGAATGCTCGAGACAGGAGTCGGAAGGGCCTTCAACGTCGCTATCTCAACGCTAGAGAACTTCGTTCTGCCCGGAGACGTGTCGGCCAGCCACCGGTACTTTGAAAAAGACACGATTACTCCCCCGGTAGAGGTTACCCCTGAAGGGTTTATCGAAGTTTCAACGGCGCCCGGAATCGGCTACGAGACTGACATAGAGTGGGTTGAAAGAGTAACGGTTCATAAGGATAGTTTTACCCGCGAGTGAGGAAGAATAGACGATGACTCAAGCAGAGGTCCTGAAGGTGTGCAGGGAAGAACGGGTCCGCTTCCTGAGGCTTCAATTCATCGACATTATGGGGATTGCCAAGAACGTCGAAGTCCCGGAAAGCCAATTCGAGAAAGCACTGGATGGGAGGATCACCTTCGACGGTTCTTCGATAGAAGGGTTTTCCCGGATTGAAGAAGCCGATATGTTGTTGCGGCCGGATCCTTCAACCTTTCGAATTTTTCCTGTAGAGCAGATGGACAGGGGGAAGGTCGCTCGACTGATTTGTGATGTGAGGCATCCGGACGGAACTGAGTTCGAGGGTTGTCCAAGGACGCGCCTGAAAGCGGTTCTTCATAAGGCTGAGGGCAAAGGCTTTCGGATGTATGCTGGGTTTGAGGCGGAGTTCTTCCTATTCCTTCGTGACGAACTTGGAAAACCAACGCGGATAACGCACGACTCTGCCGGCTACTTCGACCTGACCCCTGTTGATCAGGGCGAAGAAGCCAGGAGAGACATGGTCAACGTTCTCGAAGCTATGGGATTGGAGATTGAGGCCGCCCATCACGAAGTGGCTCCCGGACAGCAC
This sequence comes from Acidobacteriota bacterium, assembly GCA_030614585.1. Lineage (GTDB taxonomy): Bacteria > Acidobacteriota > UBA6911 > RPQK01 > JAPXNP01 > JAUWTT01. The sequence goes on along the minus strand of JAUWTT010000026.1, from coordinate 11,192 downwards.
GAGATAGACTTCAAGTTCGAGGAAGGACTTGTTACCGCAGACAACATGACTACGTTCAAGTTGATTGTCCGAAAAATCGCCCAGGATCGCGGCCTCCATGCGACCTTCATGCCGAAGCCGATCTTCGGCATCTCCGGCTCTGGGATGCATACTCATCAGTTCCTGACTTGCAACGGAAAAAACGCCTTCTTTGACAAGAATGGCGAGAACCAGCTCAGCCAGGTTGCGCGAAGCTATATCGCCGGGCTCCTGAAGCATGCGCCCGGCTTCTGTGCCATTACAAATCCATTAGTGAATTCATACAAACGGCTGGTGCCGGGATTTGAAGCTCCGACCAGTATCGCCTGGTCTGAGCAGAACAGGAGCCCTCTGATTCGGATTCCCGCCCAGCGCGAAGAAGAGACACGTTGTGAACTAAGAATGCCGGACCCTAGCTGTAACCCGTATCTTGCGCTCGCTGTCATGCTCCAGGCTGGGCTGGATGGATTATCGTCCCGGTTAGAACCTCCTCCGCCAGTCAGCAAGAATGTCTACACCATGAGCGTGCGGGAACGCCGGAAGCATAAGGTAGCCGATCTGCCAACAGGCCTTGACCAGGCGCTGGGTCAACTGAGTAAGGACAAAGTGGTCCAAAGGGCCTTGGGTGACCACATCTACAGGCATTTCCTGGCGGCCAAACGCCAGGAATGGAACAATTACATTCAGCAGATCCATTCTTGGGAATTGGAAACCTACCTGGGCGCCTACTAAGGGGGCTGGGGACTGGGAGCTGGGAGCTGGGAGCTGGGGATGGAACCACAAAGTCACTACAACACAAGAAGATCTTAGTCGTGATTTTGTGCTTTAGTGGTTCATTCCGAATTACCGCCACTTGGACCACCTGGTATCTGGAATCCGGGAACTGGCATCTAGGATTTTCGATTGGCGGTCCAGTATCCGGTATCTGGCATCTGGTGTTCGGTATCCGGTATCCGGCATCGACCATCCCTGGTTGTCATCATTCAGAAGCTCACCGAGAACACCAAGGTAGTGTCAACCGGGTAATGGGACAATCCTTCGTGCTCGGCCTGCCGCGCCGTAGCTCGAAGAGCGAAGGGGGGTGCTCGTAATCGTAATCGAATAGACCCTTCCCGGACTTAGCGAGCTCTGCGTGAAATATATTTTCCTCACGCAAAGATCGCAAAGGGACAGAGGGGGCATCGTGACTCGCAATTCCACCCATTTCTGACTTGACAACGCACTTACGAAAACCGGGATAATCTTTATCGTTCGTCGTTCGCAATTCCCCAGTTCCCAGGTCCCAATACTCCAAACTCCCAGCCCCCAATCCCCAGCCATCGTAAACTTAATTCACAGTTTGGTGTAAAATAACTTTACCGTAGCTGAAAAATCATGAGGAGTCTGAAACACCGACTTGTCGCAATGATATTGCCGCTCTGCCTGATTCCTTTGATAGGGATCTCGGCCTTCTCCTATTTTGTGGCAAAAGAGCGGATCACACAGGACCGGATCGTACTTTTCCTGCAGCAACTTTCAGTCGAAATAGCCGATGAGATCCAGTTAACGCTCCTTGAGAAGAAAGAGGAAACGGTCTCCTTGACTCTTCACACTGCATTTCGTGAATATCTGACTGGTCTTCGTGAAGAGCCTCCGGAGTATCTACTGAACGCGCTGGCTATTGTCCACGACGTTTACGATGTTATTGCGTTATTTGACATCGAGGGCCGTCTCGTTCTGACCAATAGCATTGATCGAAACAGCACAACGGACATCCCGGGACGCCTGGATTCCCGGGAACTAGCTGTCCTGCAGGGTCAGAACCTCCTGGAGTTCACTCCCGACTCGGGTTGGCTCCAGCAGGTACGAAGCAGCCGTTTCGGTTACATTAACTGGCACTACTCTCCTCTCGTGCATCGGCTATACCGCTACACAGACAACGATGTAGCGAAGCAGTATTCAATCGGTTTCGCGGCGCCCATATGGGATGAAAGGGGAATCGTAGTTGGAGGGATCCTGGCCCTGATGAACTGGGAGTACATACAGGAGATCCTGGACAAAGTTGAGGAAGACCTGGAGGCGCGGGCTCTAGGATCGGGTTACGCTTTTCTCTTTGAAGCCGACCAGAACACGATCATCGGACATAAGTATCGGCGCAATCGCAACTACCGTGTCTTGGAGGCTGATGAGTATGCGGTGGCCGTTGATAACTACGGGACCCGATTGATAGAGGATCATGGGATCGAAGGACTCCGCGAGGCTATCCAGAACGGATCGGACTATTTTGAATACGAGTATCCACCTGGCTCGACAAAGATCAGCGGCCTGAGCGTTCTCGATCACGAGTTCTTCGAATGGGTGTGTGGTGTCGGAATCAATGACACAGACATCTTTGCGCCGGTTCAGGAACTTAAGACCATTCTGATCTGGGCAACCTCACTGTCTGCGTTGCTGGTGACGCTACTGACTTATTATGCGGCTCGCGGAATTACTGTCCCTTTGAAAAAGCTTACCCTGGGTGCCAAGGTCATCTCGGGAGGCGACTTCAGTCAGCGTGTCGAAGTGAAGGGCAGGGATGAGATTGCAGAACTGGCTTCCACTTTTAACGAGATGGCCCACTCTCTTGAGGAACGTAGCCAGGCCCTCCTCGAGTTGAATCGAAAGCTCGAGAAACGAGTCAAAGAAAGGACTCGTGAACTGGAGGGAGCCAATCAGGAGATGGAGAAGGCGTATAAGGAGTTGAAAGATACGCAGTTTCAGCTCATTCAGAGTGAGAAAATGGCATCTCTTGGGCAGTTGGTGGCTGGTATCGCTCACGAGATAAAGAATCCGCTCAACTTTATTTATGGCAACACTGAATTCCTCCGGGATTATGTCCATCATCTGCAAAGCCTGGTGGACCTTTATGAGCGGTTGAGCAAGTTCGACGATGAGAGTCGCCGGAAGGTCGATTCATTCAAGGAGGAAATTAACTACGATTTCATGCTGGAGGATTTGGAAAGCCTGGTTGGCAACTTCGAAGAAGGAGCTAAGCGGATTCATTCCATTATCGGTGATCTACGTACCTTCTCCAGAATGGAGAGCGAGGATTTTCGTGAGATCGACATTCACAGTCAAATCGACCTGGCTCTTAGCCTGCTTCAGAATGAATATCGGGGCAGGCTCGAGATCGTCAAGGACTACGGGGAACTTCCTCCGGTTGAATGTCACCCAGGAAGATTGAACCAGGTCATCATGAACTTGTTGCTGAATGCTTGCCAGGCGATTTCCGGAGAGGGTGAGGTTCTTATCCGTACCCGTTCGGAAGGAAAGACGGTCAGTATCGAAGTAAAGGATAACGGCGAAGGGATTGATCCCATGCATGTGGACAGAATATTCGAGCCCTTTTTCACCACAAAACCTGTGGGGAAAGGGACGGGCCTCGGGTTGAGCATTAGTTACGCTATCGTTCAGCAACATGGGGGGGCGATCGAAGTCGATAGTGAAAAGGGCCGTGGAACCCGGTTCCTGGTCAGGCTCCCGGTGAAACAGGGATGAAGAAGTACGACGTTCTTGTGGTTGACGATGAGCCCGCCAATTTGCAGAAGCTGAAAAGGACTCTCCATGGGGAGTTCACGGTCTACGAGGCCGGTGGAGGTGAAGAGGCCCTCCAGATTCTGCGCAGGCAGCCGGTAGCGGTCATCATCACCGACCAGCGTATGCCAGGAATGAGTGGTGTAGAACTCTTACGGAAGGCCATCGAAGTGTGTCCCGATTCGGTTCGGATCATTCTTACCGGATATACCGAAGTAGAAGATCTGATGGATGCCATCAACCAGGGCCACGTTCATCGATACATCACGAAGCCTTGGGAGCCCTTTGCTCTCAAAGAGGCGGTCAAGCGGGAACTGGAGAGCTGGGAGCTTCGTCGAGAGAATGAGAGGCTGGCCGGAGAGCTTCAGACAGCCAACGCGATGCTCTCCCGGGAGAATTTTAGTCTCAAACAAGAAGTCGAGGTTCTGAGGGACCAAGAGAAAAGTTTTGTCTTCAAGAGCAGGGCGATGGCTGATCTGCTTAAGCTGCTGGACCGCGTCGTGAAGACGGATTCGACTGTTCTGATACAGGGTGAGACAGGTACCGGGAAGGAACTGCTGGCACGTTACATCCACAATCGGAGCCTCAGGCGAGAAGGAGCGTTCATACCTGTCAACTGCGGTGCAGTGCCCGCGGATCTGATCGAAAGTGCGTTTTTTGGACATCGGAAAGGTTCCTTTACCGGTGCTTCCGATGATCGTAAAGGTTATTTCGAATTGGCCGATGGTGGGACGCTATTCCTCGACGAGATCGGTGAAGCCCAGCCGGATCTTCAGGTGAAACTCCTCCGCGTTCTCCAGGAGGGAGAGATCTTTCGCGTTGGGGGGCAGAAAGCTCGTAAAGTGAATGTTAGGATTATCACCTCTACCAATCGAAACCTTGGCCAGATGGTCGAACAGAGTCGGTTTCGGCAGGACTTGTTCTTCCGACTCAACGTCTTCGCTATCCATGTACCTCCACTCAGAACGCGCCCGGAAGACGTTCTAGTACTTGCCGAGTACTTCCTCCGTCGTATTGGAGAGCGATTGAACAAGCCGGTTCAGGGATTTGAGCCCGATGTGTTGGCACGCCTTCAAGCCTACAGTTGGCCGGGAAACGTACGTGAGCTGGAGAACGAGGTCGAACGCCTCATTATTCTGAGTGACGCCGACCAGACGATCACCGTTGAGATGCTCTCGGATCGGCTGAGGCTGGGCGACTGGAAACCTGACCGCCCCGGCGACCTGAAGGAACAATTGGCTGAGATGGAGCGTCAGTTGATCCTGAAAGCGCTTAAAGAACATCGGAACAATAAGACGCAAACTGCGGAAGCTCTAGGAATCACCCGCCAAACAATCATCGCAAAGTTGAAACAGTACCAAGAACGTCAATTCTGATTACGGATACCGTAAAATCATTTTACGGCTCCCCAAGTCCTTGATTCTCAGTGGGTAGGCCAGGGCAAGCCTTTCTGGACCGTTAAATCTCTTAACACTTCCTCTTAGGGGGAACTCGAATAACCGGTTGTAAATAAAGAACTTACGCTTTGGCACGGAATGTGCAACAGAAGTGGGCGGAGAATGTAATTATGGCTACTTTTGCTGCAGATATGAGATCGATTGAAAATGTTCTGGTTCAAGGGCTGAGCTCGAGAGACAATAATGCGTTTCAGGAGCTATTCCGTCTGTTTGGGCAGAGAATCTTCAGGACAGCTATAAAGATCCTGAAAGAGGAGGAGTCTGCTAAGGACGCTCTTCAGGAGACGATGATAAATATCCATCGTGCGGCAGGATCTTTTCGCGGAGAGGCCCGGCTGGCGACTTGGATCAACAAGATCACTGTGAATGTGTGTCTTGAAATGATTCGCAAGAATAAGAAGCACACAAGCAGAACCAGCGAAGACGTGTCGGACCACGTAACCCTCGAAGACTCGTCAACACCGAATCCATTCATATCGACACAACGGCAGGAAGTTCGTCGGCGGGTTTGGGCCGCACTTGGGCGTCTGAGCCCTAAGCATCAGGTTGTGGTCAGGATGCACGATCTGGAAGGCTTCACCATTCGTGAGATCGCCGAGCAGGTGGGTGTCCCTGAAGGGACGATAAAGTCGCGCCTCTTTTATGGACGTGAAGAGCTGAAAAAACAACTCGCCTGCTAACCTATCCAAAAGGATTGCTTTCAAGGGGGTTTCCGATTGATGCCTCTGCTATAATCCGAGGGGTTGGGCAGAGGTTAGAGTGAAGCTTAAGCATTATCAAGTTCGCGGCGTTCAGTCCCCATCCGATCCTGTTTTACTTTTCAGGGTTCGGCTTGACATTCATGATATTCGTTCGGGTTACTCTGCCGCTAACGAAGGGTTCTACGAAGCCCCCTGGCTTGACGAGTCTGACTTGGACTGGACGCGCGACATGGTCCGTTCGGTCGATTTGAATACTCTTGAGGAGATTGAACCTCCCCACCCGATTGAATGGCCCTCCAGCGGTGAACAGAAGATCCTCCGATATTTTGTTCATTTCTCTCGGACCCGGATCTGGAAGAATGCTGAGCTTTCGATTTACTCGTACCTTAACCAGACCAAAGAAGACTTCCTGGATAAGTGCAGGGTATTCGCATCCCGGGACATGCGGGGAGACTTGGAAAAGGTCAAAGGTATATTCTTGCATCGCTTCCTGGATCTCGAACAGAAACGACTCTTTGCCGTGCAAGCTGAACCGTGGGACTTGGAGACGAGCGAGCAGAGGATCTCACAAGTCCGAGATGCCTTCTCCGGAATTCGGGAGAGTCTGAGTCGCTGCCTAATGGGAGAAGACGTCAAACCGATTCGGGAGGAAGATTTCGTGTGGGAACCGACTCCTGATGTTGAGAGTGAAGAAAGACTCAAGGACGTGCTGGCAGAATTCGTGGCGAGGCATAACGAGTTGGTGGACGAGTGCGTCGCCAGAGCCCAGAATGTCGAGGAGTATGAAGTGACGGTAAGTCACGGCCAGATCGAGATCATTTCTCGTGCAGTCCTCTGGAAATAGCCTCCTGGCTAATACCACTATAATGAACAGATGGAAAGAGTCCTGCTTGCCCTGAGTGGCGGCGTCGACAGCTCTACGGCGGGGATACTGCTGAAGAACAGCGGATATGATGTTGTCGGCTGTACGATGCAACTCTGGGATGCCCGTCGGAATCCCACTCTCGACGGGCATCCCAGAGTCGGGCGCTGTTGCTCGATCGACGACGTCTATGATGCCCGGCGCATTGCTGAGCGGCTGGGGTTTCCATTTTACGTTTTGAATTTCGAGGAGCAGTTCGAAAAGAGTGTGATCGAGCCTTTCATTGGGCAATATTTGAGGGGGCAGACTCCGATTCCCTGTACGCTGTGCAATACCGTTTTAAAATTCGACAAACTGCTTTCTTTTGCAAAGACTGTGGGTATAAGCAAGATTGCCACCGGCCATTATGCGCGAACCGTAGAGGATCCCGAGGAGGGTCCTGTCTTGCTGCGGGGCCTTGACGAGAACAAGGACCAGTCCTATTTCCTGTTCGAGTTAAGCCAGGACCAATTGGCCGGCACCCTGTTCCCGGTGGGGAACTACCGCAAGGAGGAGATCCGTGGAATTGCGGGTCGGGAAGGTCTGGCTACTGCCGGTAAGCCGGACAGCCAAGAGATCTGTTTCGTGCCGGACGGTGATTACGCTGCTTTTATTAGACGGCATGCCGGTGAAGTTGACGAAGCACTGCTGCCGGTTCTGAACGAACGCGAGAAACCAGGTCCCATCTACTTTAAGGATGGAACCCTACTTGGGACTCACCCTGGGCTTCACCACTTTACCGTCGGGCAGCGGCGAGGACTGGGAATCGCGCACAGCGCCCCACTGTACGTGGTGCGATTGGATCCTGAAAACAATGCGGTCTTTGTCGGCCTCAAAGAAGACGTCTTCAGCCGGGAACTGATCGCAACAAAGGTAAACTGGATCTCAACCCAATTGCCCGACGCCCCGATTGCTGCTCAGGTGCGAATTCGTTCGAATCATCGGGCAGCGAAGGCACGGATCACGCTGGAACAGGGAAAAGGGTGCTCTGAGCCGCTAAGGGCGAAAGTTCTGTTCGATGAACCTCAGCTTGCAGTGACCCCCGGCCAGGCAGCTGTTTTCTATAGGGGTGAGCGGGTCCTGGGAGGAGGCTGGATTGAGACCAGCGTCCGATGAGTCGACATCTTCAAGGAACAGGGCTTCGGTTCTGGTCGTTGCCGGAGAGACGTCAGGTGAGTCGCATGCTGCAGACTTGATAAGAAGTTTGCGGAGTCGCTTGCCTGAGTATGAACTGGAGTTTTTTGGCAGCGGCGGTGTGCGGATGCGAGAAGAAGGTGTCGAGCTTCTGATGGATGTCTCTCAACTGGCCGCAATAGGACCCTGGGCGGCACTTGCGAAGGCAGCTAACTACTGGCGGTTTTTCAGATCCGTCCTGCAGACTGCACGGAAGCGAAAGCCGGATTTCGCTGTCCTTGTTGATTTCCCGGACTTTAATCTCAGGTTGGCCAAGCGTCTGAAACGCTTGGGAATACCGGTTTGCTATTACATTAGCCCGCAGTTGTGGGCTTGGCGACAGTCCCGAGTGAAACTTATTCGCCGGTATGTGGATCTTATGTTAGTGATTCTTCCATTTGAGAAGGATTTCTTCCGAAGCCACGGAATTGAGGCGGTTTATGTCGGTAACCCAACGGCGTCGCGGTTGAGACATTTGGGATACCTCAAGGTGGACCGTCAAACACGGGGAAACGAGCCTCCTGTCCTGGCATTGCTGCCGGGGAGCCGGCAGAAAGAAGTTGAGCTGATTCTCCCTGTGATGTTGGAAGCGGCACATTTTGTCAGGAAGACGACAGACATCCGATGCTGGATTATTAGAGCTCCGGGCCTACCCGAGGGCATCCTTCGAGGGATTTGCGACCGTTGGCGTAGTGACAACGGGCAGACGCTGAGTCTGGAGATTCAGAGCGGCGAAACCGATGAATTCCTTTGGCGGGCCGACAGCGCGATGGTCAAAAGTGGAACTTCCACTCTTGAAGCCATGCTGCTCGGGATTCCATTCGCAATGGTTTATCGACTATCGCTCCTGAGTTGGCTTATGCTCCGCCCGTTCGTCAAGGTTCAGACGTACTGTTTGGCGAATTTAGTGGCGGGAAAGAGAATTGTCCCCGAATTTGTTCAGCGCGATGCAATGCCTGCGAAGATTGGGGCGTATTTGGTGGAAATATTGAGTGACTCTTCCAAGAGGTTACTCGTGGTGGAGAACCTCAGGAAGGCTTCTGTGAGCCTTGGTGAGGGAAATTCTTATGAAGAAGGGGCTGAACAGATAGTGAATGCTTTTTTCAGCTCAAGGAATTAGAACGCCATGGAACGATTGAAAACATGGATCGGCGTAATGTCGGTCTTTCTTTTGAGTTGTGTACAGGCCTCTGGTCAGGAGCGTGCCCCGGGATCCAGGGTGATCGATGTTATCAACTATGAGATCAAGGTTGAGGTTCAGCCGGATCGGAGCTTTTTGGAGGGCGAAGCCAAGGTTGAGTTCTTGGTCTTGGAAGAGGCCTTGGCCGTGCCGTTTAGTTTCAATAAGCAGCTGACACTTCTAGAGGTTTACGATGAGGAAGACGTCAGTTATTCCCTGAGGACGGACGATTTTGCCACCAGTCGGATTCGGGTTCAGAGTCCAGACCCACTGCAAGAAGGAACTCGGAAGACACTGACCTTTCGGTTCGAAGGGCTTCTTGAAGAGGATGAGTATGCCTTTTTGGACATTGCTTCTTCTCAGAAGGCGGTAATTGACAGAGACGGTGCCCTTTTACTGACTGAAGGATACTGGTTTCCTTCGCATCGGCTAGCCGTTGATCCCGCCACAGTGACAGTGAGAGTCACCGTGCCTCTAGGCTTCAGTGTAGTAGCTCCTGGCACCTTGGACCCCATCGAAACCGTGGGCCTGACAGAGACATTCACGTGGCGAAGTCAAGACTCGATAAGTCAGGTCCCCGTCATCGTTGCTCGGTACTACCGGGCTGAGTACGAGCGGGAGGCTGCCCCCCTGACCTTCTACATGCCGGAAGATTCTGATAAGAGCATGCGTGAATTCGCAGATCTGGTCGATGATCTGGTCGGGTTCTACAGTGACTGGCTGGGACCGGTGCCGTTTTCAGGACTGACACTGACCCAGGTTCGGAATTCTCAGCTTGGGATGCCCACGGCAAAGGCTCTGATTCTGCTCGAGCCCGATCTGGTCAACGCACATGCGTTGCCGGTCCTCGAGATTGCCAGACGAGTGGCTCTGCAATGGTGGGGGCACTCGATCCACATCCAGCGGCCAATGGATGCCTGGCTGGCTGACGGATTTGCGCAATTCTCAGCTTTGAAGTACGTCGAGAGCAAAGATCCCAAACAGTTCGAAGCAGAACTGGCGAAGCAAGCCGTTGAGGCCCTCAAGTACCAGGATACCGCACCGATTATCAACGGACTGGATCTTGAGGTGGGTTCCGCCCGGTACCAGTCCATCGTTGGAAGCAAGGGTGCTTGGGTCCTCTACATGCTTGGGCAGTTGCTCGGATCGGAGAAGCTGGATGACATCCTCTCTCAGTTCTATGCTGAGTACGCGGGCCGGACGGCTTCGATCCCCGACTTTGTGCGGTCGATTGGCGATATCACGGGCGACAACCACGCGTGGTTCTTTATTCAATGGATAGAATCGGTGGGAGTTCCGGAGTTTCGGGTCGATTACACGATCTTCAGAATACAGAAAGGCGGTTTCAAAATCCGGGGGCAGGTGAAGCAGAACATCGAACTATTCAGGATGCCGTTAGACATTCTGATAGAGACAAAAGGTCAGCCGGAAGAGAAGCACATCATGGTCGACGGCAAGACGACATCATTCACGTTTGATACCGAAACGCTCCCTCTCAAGTTTGACATCGATCCGAAAGGAAAGATCTTGATGGATTCGGAGCGAATGCGTATTGCTGTTCTGATCGCATTGGGGGATGAATTCAGAGAGGCCGGAGAGTTCGTTTCGGCAATTGAGGAGTACGAAAAAGCGGTCAGCCTTAATGCACGAAGTTCTCTGGCCCATTATCGGCTCGGGGAGACCTTCTTTCTTCAACACAGCTACTCGAATGCAGCCAACAGTATGCGTGACAGTCTGAACGGTGATCTGAAACCTGAGTGGGTGGAGACCTGGATACATATCCATTTGGGCAAGGTTTACGATATTCTGGGGCAGCGTCAGCGGGCGAAGGCTGAATACCAGAAGGCGATCAACAGTGGGAATGACTACAACGGCGCCCTGGCGGAAGCAGAGAAGTACTTGTTACAGCCGTACACCAAGCCGAGTGGAGTGATCGGCTAGGTCGCACTGCGAAGTCCCAAGCCCCAAGCACCAAATCCCAAACAAGCTCAAAGCTTCGAACTTCGGATTTGGGAGTGGGTCTGTTTAGCCACCAAATCACTAAATCACAAAGAATTCTTAGTGCTTTAGTGATTTGGTCACCCCGATAACCGATAAGCGATAACCGATCCCCGGGTGTGCGTCAGCAAAGTGGGTTTTGTGATCCACTAACAAGCTCGAGACTCCCAGTAGTCTTCGAAGCGACCCGAGTAGGCGATGCATCGCAAAGA
>JAUWTT010000354.1 GCA_030614585.1 Acidobacteriota bacterium | reverse complement strand
GGGTGCATTTCAAAAAGAGCGGCGAACCTAACCCGATGAGATGGGTGCTTGTGCCGCCGGTTAAGAAGGAGCAAGTAATGAAAGGACTTATGTTCGTAGCGACTCTCTGTGCTGCAGTAGGATTCGGGCTGCCGGCATCTTGTCTTTATGGGGGTGAGGATGCCGAGGCAGGCTTTGTGTCGCTTTTTGACGGAAAGAGCCTCAAAGGATGGCATATTAGTGCGCAGACCGGGCACAGTCGGGTGACCGGAAACAAGAGTGGCGGAAAATGGGAGGTCCACGATGGCGCGATCACCGGCACGCAGGACGTCCCTGGAAACGGTGGAATTGTTATTACCGACCAGGAGTACGGGGATTTCGAAGTGGTCCTGGAGATGAACAACGACTTCGGGCCCGATAGCGGACTCTTCCTGCGGAGTACTGAAGATGGCAAGGCTTACCAGGCTATGATCGATTATCACGATAAGGGCAATCTGATGGGAGTCTACGGTGAAGGGATGGGAGGTAAGCCCCACGTTCGGAACTTCAGTTTCCTCGATACTCCCGATCGGATTGAAGCTAATAAGAACGCTCCTTTCCCGCTCCGTGTCCTGCCTCAATCCTGGGGGATGTTCTGGCGACATGGACAGTGGAACGAACTGCGCGCACGAATTGTAGGTGGCAGGACTCCGACGGTGACGACCTGGATCAATGGCGTTCAGATCATGGAGTGGACTGAGACTGAGGCTCGTCATCCTGCCAGGGGAGGCATCGCACTACAAGTTCACGGCGGTGGAGATTTTACGGGTCAATTTGTCCGTTACCGGAACATTCGTGTCAAATCCTTGGATTAGGCACTGGAACCCTTCTGACACTATTCACAATAACCCACTCTTCTTGGTGTCCTTTGTGCCTTGGTGGTAAATCTTAAAGTTCAGTCTTGAGCTGTCAGCAAACGTCCGTCCTCGATGATCTTCCGCTGATCGACATAAATGGTGGGTCCTGTCAGGACACCGTCCAAATGGATATCCACCGCCGTCGTCCCCCCGAAAAGTACGTTGCTCCCTACGGCGATATGACAGGTGCCCAAGACCTTCTCGTCTTCCAGAGTGATCCCGCAAATGGAAGCTCGATCGTTGCATCCGATGCCAAGCTCAGCAATCTTGTAAGCGTCGCAGCAGTTCACACCCTCCAGAAGAACAGCCAATTTGGACGCTTCCCGCCCTCCCTCGATCTCTTTCACACTTCCTTCGCTCACAGCAAAACAAATGGGATCAGACAGTCTTCCAACCCCGGAATGCGAAGCATCAACCACGTAGACGCCTTCGGCAGAACCCTCTATCGGCGCAATAAACGCCTCGCCACAAGGCAAGTTTCCCCAGGCACCGACCTCGGTGTACAGCCCACCCCGTCTTCCCCTCCCCTGTCGTCCCGAGATGTCCATTCTGATATCTGTCCCCAATAAAGTTGTGACCCTCAGGCTGTGACTTCGATCAAGTATGTCGCACAGGCAACGTACCCGCTTCTGGATCGCCTGGTAGTCAGCGTAGAAAGTTCTTAAGATGATCTGCTCGGTAATCCCCGGCATTGAGGCTACCCGGGTCCCAGTCTCGGTCGCTGCCAATCGCGCTTCTGTCCAGGATAAGGATCTCGTGACCGGCATCAGCAGCACATCAGCTTTTCTCATCTCTTCAGCTACTACATCGGGCGGCTCCTGCCCATTGCGGTCCGCCACCGGGATCTCTAGCAGCGCGACGTCCCGGGTCAATCGCCTGGCTGCTGACTCAAACGCAAATCCAATCTTCCTTCTCTGCAGATCGGTCACGATCAGGACCTTCTCTCCCGACCCAACCGCCAGGTTGTTCTCCAAAGCATGCTGACAGGCATGGAAAAGCGTTTCGGACACTAAAACCTCCGATCCAAACTCGGTAACGACGCAATGTTCTGGGAATTGTTTATCCTACGGCCTGAATCGTCAATCCTTGCTGGCCCGGAAAACTCAAACCACCAGGAACACCAAGGCCACAAGGGAAACAAGGTGCTTGTTATGAATCCCATAGAGAAGCCTTGATTCTTGGTGATTCTTGGTGGTCCTGGTGTCTTGGTGGTGAGCTCTTGAATCGTCCCGGGCAGGCTCGCTTCACGAACCCAGAGCGGAGATTATAAAAGGTATACTGCTTGGTTAAGCTATGCTTTTGGAGGTTATCAATGCGTTTTTCGAATAGGGATATATCGGGATTCAGAACCACCATAAACCAGCGGAGGTCCACTTCCGTGAGGTCTCTGTGAAAAAGGACTGACGGAGTGAGAGTACTACCGAGACGAGCGGTTCGCTCCCTTGTGTTCGTAGTTCAGGTTGGAGTCCTTTTTTCAGCCCTTCCAGTCACGCTGACGCAAGGTGCTGACCGTGCCACCGTCTCCTGGGTATGGAGCGGCGCGGTTACGACAAATTCAGCAGTCGTCAAAGCCAGAGTCCAGCCAGGGATCAAAACGGCCAGATTGCTGGTTGATACTGCAGCTTCCTTCAAGAATGCAGTGAGATTCCCTCCGTCGGGCTACAGCGAGCCTGATCCGGACGGCGTGGCCACCTTCCGACTTGGCAATCTGAACCCAGACACGGCTTACCATTATTCAGTTGAAGTCGAAGGAGAACGGCGACTTACGGGAAAGCTCCACACTTTTGCCGAAGGCCCCATGTCTTTTCGGATCGCATTCGCGTCATGCGCTACGACCGGATCCAACCATAGCATTTTCTCCACAATCCAGGACTTGCATCCCTTGTTCTTTCTTCACATGGGAGATTTCCACTACGAGAACATTTCGAAGAACGACCCTGTCCTCTTTCAGGATGCCTTCGAGCAGGTTCTTCATTCTCAACGACAGTCCTCACTGTACCGGTCCGCTCCCATTGCTTACATCTGGGATGACCACGATTACGGCCCCAACGACTCTGACCGACTTGCCAAAGGAAAACCGGCTGCAATGAAGGTGTATCGGCAGTACGTCCCTCACTATCCTCTGTCCCCAGCGAGTACCGAACTCGGAACAATTCAGCAAGCCTTCACAGTCGGACGTGTTCGCTTTATCTTGACGGACGGCCGCTCGGAGCGAGATCCGACCGATGATCCGGACGGCCCAAACAAATCGATGCTCGGGGAAGAACAGCGGAACTGGCTTTTTGAGGAACTTGCTTCAACAAAAGATTACTCCCTCGTTGTTTGGGTGAATGTCGTGCCCTGGATTACCAAGAGCCAGCCGGGAAGTGACGTCGGATGGGAACCGTTCAGCTACGAACGGAGGCTGATAGCAGACGAGATCAAGCGGAATGGGCTGGTGAACCGGATGCTGATTCTAAGTGGCGATGGCCACATGGTTGCCATTGACGACGGCTCAAACTCTGACTACTCAAGTGACGGCAGAGCCGGTGAGAAGGCCTTTCCCGTTGTGCATGCTGCTCCACTCGATCGATTTCCTCGCGTGAAGGGAGGCCCCTACAGTCACGGAGTTGCAGCCAGAAGAGGAGTTTCGAGGCTTTTCGGCGTCGTTAAGGAGCAACAGTTCGGTTTCATGGAGTTGACCGACAACGGCCAAGTGATCACTGTGGAGCTCACTGGCAGGAATTCCGAGGGAGAAACTCTGAAGGGGATGCTCTTGCGCATGAGATGTGATGCCGAGGGCTGCAGGGTCGTCAAATGAGTAACGCTGCTGCTTAGTCTTGCTTTGTTGACGCCTGTTGAGGATTGCCCTAGCATAACCCCGGGGAAATCATCGAAGCTTTTTTGAGATCAAATCCGAGGTGAAATAACCATGAAGTACTTGTACAAATCGCTCATCGCCCTGCTTGTTGCGTCCTGGACTCCGACCGTTTTGCCTGCCCAGGATTCGGACCTCCGACTGCTGGATTGGCGACCCAAAAGCCAAATGGTAGTCAAAGAGACGAGGATACTGACTCCCAAATTCCCGGTCATCGACATCCACAACCACCTGGGAGATCTGGATAAGACTGAGCACTACCTTAAAGAAATGGATGCAGCGGGAGTTTGGCAGTGCGTGAGCCTTGATGGGCGTTCGGCTGATAATTTCTATGAGGAGCATCTTCGTGTCTCCCAATCGATCTCCAAGGAGCGGTTTCTGGTGTACTTCAGACCTGACTTCAGCCGTATCGATGAGCCCAACTTCGGAGTTGAAGAGGCGGCAAAGCTGGAAAGAGCCGTGAAGATGGGTGCCCGTGGCCTCAAGATCTCAAAGAACCTGGGTCTTACAGTTCGCGACAACACCGGGAAGATCGTACCGGTGGACGATCCTCGCATCGATCCGATCTGGGCCAAATGTGGAGAGCTCGGCATCCCGGTGGAGATACACGTTTCGGATCCCAAGGCCTTTTTCACGCCAATCGATAAGTACAATGAGCGCTACGACGAACTGGGCGCCCATCCTAACTGGTCCTTCTACGGTGATGAATGGCCCAGTAAGGAGGAGATACTCGAACAGCGAAACCGAGTGATCGCACGCCATCCGAATACGATATTTATCGGAGCTCATATGGGAAATCTGCCCGAGGACTTGGGGCGGATAGCGATGTGGCTCGACATGTATCCCAATTTCTACGTAGATATCGATGCCAGGATTAGCGAACTTGGCCGACAGCCGTATTCGGCTCGCCGATTCATGATCAGATACCAGGACCGTGTTCTGTTTGGGACCGACACCCCTCCGAACGCAGAAGCCTACCGGATCTACTATCGTTTTCTGGAGACAGATGACGAGTATATCGACCCGGCCCAGGGTCACCATCTCCAGGGGCGCTGGATGATCTACGGACTCTACCTCCCGGACGAGGTCCTGGAGAAGATATACAACAAGAACGCACTCAAAATTTTGGGGATGCTGAAGGTCGGACAGAACTAAGTGGAATCGGCCTTTCTGTCACGGGATCGGCTGCGAGTATCGTCGATGACCGCGATCCTTCGAAAAGGGATCCCGAGCAGGACACTTCAGACACAAAGAAGGAGCTGCGTTGCAGCTCCTTCTCCATTAAACACCTTGCAACAACGCCGACAGAATCTAGAAATTTTCCGTATCCTGTCGTTGCACGTCAGTAGATCACAAATATGCCTGTGCCGTAAATATTGGGGAATC
>JAUWTT010000212.1 GCA_030614585.1 Acidobacteriota bacterium | reverse complement strand
GGAAATGTACGAGAAGGCAGACCTGGATGCAGTGTGCATCGGAACTCCCGACCACTGGCATGGGAAACAGATTGTGGACGCCTTCAATTCAGGGCTTTCCGTCTACTGCGAGAAACCGATGACCAAGACCGTGGAAGAAGCCCTGCAAGTGGTAGAAACTTGGAAGAAGACCGGTAAGGTAATGCAGGTGGGAGTGCAGTCCACCAGCCTTCCCGTCTTGAAAACAGTCAATCGGATGCTTCGTGATGGCTACCTTGGGAAGGTGCTGATGTATCAGACCGAGTTCTTCAGGAACTCTTCGATTGGTCAA
This sequence comes from Acidobacteriota bacterium, assembly GCA_030614585.1. GTDB lineage: Bacteria > Acidobacteriota > UBA6911 > RPQK01 > JAPXNP01 > JAUWTT01. Next base: position 6,703 of record JAUWTT010000212.1, on the reverse strand, counting down.
TGGCGTTCTTACAGACTCGAGGAGAAGATGAACCCGTCGACGATCAACTGGGGAAAGTGGTTGGGAGTGGAAGAAGGATTGGCGGACGATGTCCCATTTGACAGGACGATCTTCCGCCAGTGGCGAAGGTTTTGGCCGTTCGGTGCGGGGCTGTACACCGACTTGTTTGTCCACCGAACCACTTTCATGCTGAAGGCTACCGGTCTTCGATATCCAGGGCGCGTTGTAGGTTCAGGCGGCATCTTCTTTGAATATGATGGCCGCGACGTGCCCGATGTTGCGACGGTTGCAGCTGACTTCAATGAGGGGGTCCAGGGGTTGGTTACAGCAACTATGTGTAACGCCGGCACTCCCATCCGACAACTGATTCGAGGCCACCACGGCTCGTTCGTGTTTGGAAACGGGGAGGGATTCACGGGCTTTGACTTCGTACCGGAATCGAGGCGGGTCATTGGCGAGGATTTAGAGCCTAAACGTATTGAAGTTGAGCCAACGATTGAGAATACAACCGTTGCCCATTTCGCCAACTGGCTCGAGGCGATCGACACGGGTGACCAACAGATGTGTAATAACCCTCCCGCTTTAGGAGCTGCAGCGATTGTGGTAGTGAATCTAGGGGCGCGTAGCTATCGAGAAGGGAAAGTCTTCCATTTTGACCTGGAGAATATGAAAGTTACGGAAGGTGACAGTAGCTGGGCTGACAAATGGGAGAAGATGTCTATGGAATCAGCCAAGCCGAATCACATCCCTGGTTGGAAGGCCGGCGATTCCGGAAGCACTTTGGAAGAGCCTGAATTCATGAAGTATGGTGGTCCGTGGGTTGGAGGCAAACCTCCCGAAGGAAATTAAGCGGAAGAATTCAAGATTCACCCCTAAGACACCAAGAGCACCAAGGCTTGAGCTTTGGAGAGCGTCAGCTAGCTGACGCTTTCTTCAGGCAACCCAAAGGCACAGAGAACCAAAGCGGCAGCTCAGGCTTCCGCACTCCAAGGTTCGGAGGTGGTTTGAATCATCCAGCCAATGCTTACAAGACCGTTTCCCGTTCAGCAGCGGCACGTTGAGGAGAGGCAAACATCCCGGCACCGCGGGCAATCGCTTTGATCAGGCTTCGAAAGATCACCTGGTGAATCGGATAAAGGCTGTACCAGTAGACTGTTCCCCAGAACCCTAATGGAATGAACGCTGCCTCCTGAATAAGTCGTGTCCCGTTCCCCTCCGGCTTGGCCTCCCATTGGAGCCAGGCGCTCCCAGGCACCTTCATCTGCGCCCTCAGCCGAAGCAGGTGGGGCGCATCCACGTGTTCGACTCGCCAGAAGTCAAGGGCATCTCCTGGCAGGAGTTCGGTGGGATGTCGCCGGCCCCTCCTTAGCCCCGGACCCCCGACGAACTCGTCAATCAGGCCTCGAATCTCCCAGACCCATTCCCAGGCAAGCCAACCTCGATCGCCTCCGATGCTGGAGAAACTCGCAAATACAGCCTCCGGCGGCAAGTCAACGTAAATGCTCCTGACCTCCCGCATCGACCCTTCCCGATCGATATGCTGCAAGGTTAGCTGCCGGCCAAGAGCACCAGTCCACCTCGTCGTGACCGCCCTTTCCCTGATCCTGAGGAGTGCCAGTCTTACTGCTTTCCGATAGGAGACGGTCTCAACTTCAGGGAATACTCGTTTTGCTTCACCCAAGTCGGCAACCACCGGATGGATGATTCCTTCCATCAGAGGGACTGTGAGCGATCTGGGCAATGGAGTGATCAAACTGATCCAGAACGAGGCGAATCTGGAAGGGACGAACGGCGGAACTGTGACAATCGACCGTCTCAGCCCGCGTTCCTCTGCATAGACTTGCAGCATCTCTTTGTAGGTGAGTCGATCCGACCCTACTTCAAAGATCCCCGTTTCCTGCCGGTCCAACGCGAGCACCAGATACCGGAGGATCGAACGGATAGCGATCGGCTGCACCTGATGGTCTATCCAACTGGGGGCGATCATAAGCGGCAGTCGCTCGGTTAGATAACGCACCAACTCGAACGAGGCGGACCCTGAACCGATAATAGGCCCTGCCCTGAATTCTGTCGTGGGGAGGCTCGCCCTGAAGATCTCACCCACCTCGGCCCTGCTTCTCAAGTGTTGGGACACTTTCTCAACGGATGGAAGCAGGCCACCCAGGTAGACAAGCTGCTGCAAATGACGACCTGCCGCGAGGAAGTTCTCTGCCGCCTGGCGGTCAATTCCTCGGTAGTCCCTGCTCTCCGTCATTGAATGAATCAGGTAGTACGCGGCCTCCACGTCTCTGAGGGCCACTTCCAAGGATTCCCGATTCAGGACGTCACCGACTGCCACATCGACCGAATCTACCCAGCTGCGTCCCGAGATTCGATTGTGATCGCGGACAAATACCCTGACCCGGTACCCCGCTTTAAGCAGCTGCGGCACGAGTCGGCCACCAATGTATCCAGTCGCTCCGGTTACTAAAACCCTCATAAACTTGAATGGTTATTACGGCTTCGAGAGAGTTGCCACAGGTGAGACACCCGTGGTACGAGCGATAGTCTACCTATCTGGATCTCGGGCCGACAAGCTCTCCCCAACAGTGCCCCCGATAATATCATTCTTCTCCCGGGGGCCGGGAGATCCGAGTCCGGAGGACGACATGTATCGAGCCCAGTAGTGTCCCCGCCGAAGGCGTGGCGCCAGTGCTGGGTTGTCGACACCCGCACCATTGGAGTCCGGCAGGACGGCATGAATAAGAACACCTGTATCCAAATCCGTTCATACCGTACCTACGGCACTCAAAGAGAGACGCTACGGGGCATATTGCCCACCACCGGTCGAAGTGCGTACGAGCCAATCTCAGTTTTTCGATATTCGAGCTTGAGATTTGTTTCGAATTTCGAGCTTCGAGCTTCGAGCTTACCAGTGTTGTATCATGCAGGCGGTCGTGGCTCTCAGGTTCGGGCGCGCTTGAGCAGTGAGGAAACAATTTTAGGCTGTTGCTGAACAAGTGGATTCTAGTGATGCGTAATCTGGTGTGGTTTCTATTGGTTCTTCTCTTCATGCCCGAAATTTCACTCGCCGAGGGTTCAGAAGAACACCGTCCTTCACGTTTCAACCTTTCGGTCAATGGGGGAACCGGGCTAATGCGGGCAGTGTCTCCCTACACACTCGAATCAGGAGAGGTTGCGGCGGGCTTCTTCATCATGAATTACGATCGCTACCCGGCTGATGTTGACTTTGTAGAGCTCCTACTACAGGGAGCCGTGGGACTGCCGGGCCGAACAGAGTTCTTCTTTCGAGTATCGCCTACCTTCAGAAGCAACAGTGTGGCCCAGGACCCTGTTGGGTATCCGGTGCCTCCTCTCGACCTGTTTGTGGACACATTTCCAACAAATGCTCTTCGACCCGATCCTTACTTTCTCTACGCGCAGGAGGTGCCCTACAAGACCTATTTTGTGGATGGAATCAAGATCCGCCCTCCAGGTGACGGCGCGTTTGCATCCTCTACGGGTGACATTGTTTTGGGATTGAAGGCGAACCTGTTCTCGGAGGAACGCGGACATCCCCTGGGCTTTGGAATTCGGGGGTATGCAGAATTCCCTACTGAGACACCGGCTTACAATGTCCCCAACTGGCGTGACTACGCGGGCGTTTCAGGAGAGCGGGATTATGGTTTCAACCTGCTTTTCTCGAAGATGCTTCGGAAGGTTGAGATCCTTCTTGACGTGGGCTACAAGAAGATCGGTGACCCGCCTCGTGCCTTCAGAATCCAGTTCGTTAACTCTGCATTTGACGATCCCGAACATTTCCTTGTTGGCGAGCCGGTCGAATATGGGTTGGACCTGCACAACATTCTGTCGCTTGGGGCAGGGATGACAGTTCCCGCCTTTGATTTGGGCATGTTCCCGGTCTGGTTCATGTCGGAGTTTTCCTACGAACGATACGTAGGGAGTGGCACCAGTGTCGAACGGCTGGTACATCCCGCTGAGATGAGGCTGGGACTCCAGTCTAATCTCCCACCCTATAAAGCGATTTCATTTGGGTTCGCATGGCAGTTGACGTTTAACGATGCTGGAGATGGAGGGCTGCGCTGGAGCAACCTGGTGACGCCTTCTGGTGAGCAGGGGGATATCAATTTCAGTGAACTGGTCGATCCTGAGCTTTCAGAAATTGTGCAACAGTACTTCACCGATCGAGGCGCTACCTTTTCTGAAGCCAGTAGTAAGGTCTTCTCGACAGATAATGCAGCTTTTGACGAGTGGCGAAACATCTCGACCGATCCTCAAGTGATTGTGGGTCAGGGAGGTGGGGCGGCATTGTTCTTTCTGACCTGGCACATCGGCTCTGCCTGGTAGATCGTTCCTCCCAAAATCGCTTCCTGTATGCCCTTGGTGTCTGTGGTGAATGTAGGAAGTGAAATTCGCTCTATCGGACGAGAAAGCGTCACTGAGGCTACCGCACTCCAAAGGTAGACCCTTGATTCCTGGTGATCTTGGTGTCTTTGTGGTCAGTCTGGAATTAACCCGGCTAGTACAGCATTGCGGCTATCGAAACCAACAGAACAGTCAGTATTGTTGGCCAATAGAGTAGCTTAAAGATCAAGCCCTCTTCGTAGTCTACGATCCAGCTCCTCGAACCGGACAGCTGGAAGACAAAGTTGTGTACAGCAACCGCGATGATCGTGAGGTAGGTGGTGATATAGGCCAACTCCATCAGGACAACTTGCTGGGTATCGATAGAACTTCGGAGCTGGATATGCGCCAGCAAAACGACAAAGAAGAGAGCCGAAGCCAGGCGTGTCACACCGGACGGGCTGAAACCGATCATCTTCGACTTGTCCGGATCTCGAGTCGAAGTTACAACCACTGCGAACAACATGATCAATACGACAATCAAGGGAATCCCGTGTCGAATCATAACGTCAAGCAGATTTCGCTTGAGGACAATACTGAACTGGAGCTCAGGGCGCGTACCGGACCCGAAGCCTTGCAGAATGCCGAGGTCGAGGTCGGGATCGTTGACCTGATAGTTGAAGAAGGAGCCTGTGAGTTGCCAACCTGACAACTGGAGACCCTCTCTCAGGCCGGGAAGCAGAGCGGGGTTCAGCACAGGATAGGCCTCCAGATCGGGGATGAGCTGGATGCTTTCTGCCAAGTCCCTGGGCCACAGCCTTATGTCGATTGTCTCGTGATCGAGAGGATAGCGTGAAGCGTCTAACTCCTGTCTCAGCGTTGCGCCGAAAGCCCAACCGACAGAGACATAGTCGAGCTCTTCCTTGCGATAAACTTCAGTGAAGTTACTATCGATGGAATCCGAGAAATTGAGACCTTCAGTCAGCTCTACATCGGTGTCGTTCGGGATCTTCTGCCAACAGATACCGGTTATGGACAAATCTTTGGGTGTGTCGAATTGCATCGTGTGAATAAACACTCCGACCAGAACACCAAGATTGCCTTCGCCGGCTTGCGAATCGAGAATAGATGCCAGCCCGGCCTGGTCAAGGATTCTGCGGCCGCTCAAGTCCGATGTGCCTGCCTCATGAAACGCAAAGAACCGGATGATGAGAAAGGCTGCAACCAGCAAAAGGGAAACCCAGCCTGAGGTCGCCCAGAGAGTAGATTTCCTACGATAGCGAGAATACAGGATCGCTGCTAAATAGACCGAAAGAAAGGCCAATCCAAACGCAGCCAGAATACAAATCACCAGAATGCGCTGGACAAAAAGATGTCCATAGCGTAGAACCTGATCGAGAATGCGCACACCCCCAAAGGTCCAGCCATTCAGCTTAATCGGTTCATAAAGAAACCATGACGGCTGGCCCGTCAATCGGTTGACTTGTTCGAACATGCCGCTCTCGCCAATGAACGCACTCTCTGCAGCCAGGCGAAAAGCATCATCCCCCTCAAGTTCCAAAACCTGCCAAATCGTAAGATCCTGTCGAACCAGATCCTTGTCGGGGTGAATTAAGAATCTGCCGGTATGTGACATTAAGACCGGCCAGCCCATCTCATCGAGTCGCAGATCGCTCAGCCACTCTTTGATCGTCTGAGCCGCAAAGGATAGATAGACAAATTCGGTCTCTTCTGAATGCGGGGAGACGGGGGACCATAGGGTAAGCACTACCTTTCGAATCTCGGGATCCCACTGCGGATCGAGCCAGACAGGACCAGTCTCGGAAGGCCTGCGGGTCCCTGCGGGCTCCGACCCGGGCGTGAGGCTTGGGATTTCAACGAGAGGTTCCAGAACTTGACCACTCCTTACCCACCCCTTGACGGATGTTTCGCTCGTGTCAACTTCGCCCAATGAAGTGGAAACCGCTGCGAGGCTGTAAATCCATTGGAATTCCTCCATCTGAGCTCTCAGGAAGGCGGGGCTGTCCGCCTCACCCATCCGCATAGATCTCAAGGCTTCTGTCACCTCTGTTAGCAGAGATTCGACGTCTTGAAGCCCCGAACTGATCCGTTCGGCACCTTTTCGGGTTGTGTCACGCGCTTCCGCAAGAGCCAGATCTTTCCTGGCGATCCTTGCGCGAGTCAGATCAAGAGTCAAAATGCCGGCCATCGCGAGCAAGAGAACCCCCACCCAGATAAGACCGATTCGAATGCCCCGTTCACTCATTCACTTGCACCATAATCGAGAAACCACAACAGCTGGGAAAACCGGCGGTTCCCATCACACTCCGCCGACCTCAGCACCGGTACCCTTCAGTTT
>JAUWTT010000415.1 GCA_030614585.1 Acidobacteriota bacterium | reverse complement strand
TCCTCCCACCAGGCCGACATTCAAAATTCGTTGAGACATACTCAATCTCCTTTCTTACGAGTCAGTCAACTCTACGAGTTAATCAACTCTTCGATTCTTCTACTTGCGGTTTCACTTAAATCAGAATCTCGGGGCCCTTTCGGAATCACCCCGATTGTCTTTCAAGCTATTGCTTAATCCCTGCCAAATCAAGGAGAAAAGCATAGTCAAATGCCGTTTCCGCATATCGGCCGTAACGGCCCGATGCGCCACCATGCCCAGCATGCATATTCGTCTTAAGAAGAAGCAGGTTGTCATCCGTTTTTGTGGCCCGCAACTTAGCAACCCATTTTGCCGGTTCCCAGAATTGAACCTGCGAGTCTTGTAGTCCTGTTGTCACGAGCAGATTTGGATAGTCCTTGGCCTCGACCTGATCGTAAGGCGAATAGGAAAGCATGTAGTCATAGTACGCCAGTTTGTGGCAGTCTCCCCACTCATCGAATTCACCTGTCGTTAAGGGTATGTCGGGGTCCAGCATGGTGGTAATCACGTCCACCCAGGGCACGTGGGCAATCACTCCTTTGAAGAGGTCAGGCGCCATGTTGACGATTGCCCCCATGAGAAGACCGCCGGCGCTGCCACCCATAGCGAACAGGCGGTCAGGCGATGTGTAACCCTGGACCACTAAGAACTTTCCACAGGAAATGAAATCGGTGAACGTGTTCTTCTTCTTAAGCAGCTTGCCGTCCTCGTACCAATGTCTCCCAAGCTCCTGGCCCCCTCGGATGTGTGCAATAGCGTAGGCAAAACCGCGGTCAAGCAGGCTGATTCGCGTTGCGCTGAATCGAGCTTCCATCGTCGCCCCATAGGAGCCGTATCCGTATAGAAGGAGTGGGCTGCTTCCGTCTTTCTCAAGCCCTTTGGCGTATACAATCGAGATTGGAACCTTCGTGTTGTCATCAGCTGTGGCCCACAGGCGCTCGGTCACGTAGTTGTCGGAGTCAAAGCCTCCCAGTACCTCGACCTGTTTCAACAACGTCTGTTCCTGAGTCTCCATATCGTAGTCGAATGTAGACCTTGGAGTAGTCATTGACTCGTAGGTGTAACGGACCAGGTTAGTAGCCAGTTCAGGATTGTAAGAGAGCCCTGCCCGATAGGTCGGATCGTCAAACTCGATAGAGAATTCTTCCTCACCCGACCACGGCAGGATGCGCATCTGTATGAGGCCGTTTTCCCTTTCTTCGATCACAAGGTGATCCGCGAAGACTTCAAAACCCACGAAAAAGACGTCGCCGCGATGGGGAATCTTCTCCTGCCAGAGATTTGGATCGGAGTCCCCGACCTTGGTTTCCATGAGGCGGAAGTTCGGAGCATCCAGATTCGTGCGGATGAAAAACTTGTCCTTCAGGTGATCGATCGAGTACTCGAGTTTCTCCCTTCTCGGCAGGAAAACCACAAAGTCGCCATCTAGCTTATCAGCGTCCAGATACCGGACTTCGGTACTCAGGGTCTGGTCCGAAGAGATCAAGAGATATTTCTCGGATTTGGTCTTACTTACGTACACGCTGAAGGTCTCATCGGCTTCTTCGTAGATAAGGTCATCCTGGGAGGGGTCTGTCCCCAAAACGTGTCTGTAGACTTGGAATGATCGCAACGTTTTCGGGTCTTGCTTCGAGTAAAATAAGGTCTGGTTATCATTGGCCCAGACCAGGTTGCCGGTGACATCTGAGAGCGTGTCCGGCAAGATCTTTCCAGTCGTCAAATCCTTGAAGTTGACGGTGTAGAAACGCCGTCCCACCTTGTCTGTGCCGTAGGCAATAAGGTCATGTTCCGGGCTGACCCTGGACCTGAGGGAAAAGAAGGTGGAATCACCCGCCAACTCATTCGCATCCAGCAGGATTTCCTCAGCCGCGTCGAGGGAACCTTTCTTCCGGCAATACACCTTATAGTCCTCACCCTCCACCGAACGGTCGTAATAATAGTAGTCGTCCAGCCGATACGGGACTGAGGTGTCGTCCTGCTTGATTCGGGTCTTGAATTCCTCGACAAGAGTTTCCTGGAGACTCCCCGTGTGAGCCATCATGGCCTCGGTGTACTCGTTCTCGGCTTCGAGGTAGTTAATCACCTCGGGATTCTCACGTTCCCTCAGCCAGTAATAATCATCGATCCGGACATCCCCGTGTGCCTCCAACTCCTTCGGGATCTTTTTGGCCTGGGGTGGTTGGGGTCCGCTTTGGCAGGCAATAAGAGTTACGCACAACAGGGCAAAGAGACAGAGTGTTAACCGCATTGACCGTTTCCTTTCGTCCGTGAGTACAGTTCCCAGCAAGTCAAAACTCAATGATGAGACAAAACCGTATACGCAGCAAGGGGGTCTTTCCTGGGAAATCGCTTGACCGGAGTCTGGGGTAGTCCTAGAATCGCGGAACTGAACAGCCTATTTGGAGGGATTCGATGCGTACCATAAACCCATTAGCCTCACTTTTTGGAAAGTCACCTTTTGGCCCGCTGAGGGAACATATGAAGTTGGTGTCGGAGTGTGCCAGTTTGATGATTCCCCTCTTTGAGGCGGTTGCCGAAGGCGAACGAGAAAGGGTAGAGGACACAAAACAGAAGAACTTTCAACTGGAGAAGGACGCGGACGAGGTTAAGAATGAGATCCGCGTGAACCTGCACAGGCGGCTGTTTTTGCCGGTGGACCGAGGGGATCTGCTCCGGCTCCTCAAGACTCAGGACTCGATTGCTGATCGGGTTCAGGATGTCGCTGCCCTGGTTGTTATGGGCAAGCTGAGCATCCCAGAGTCTCAGAATGAAAGCTTGATGTCTTTTGTGAATCTCAATCTGGATGCGACCCGGCAATGTGCGGATATCATCTCGCAACTGGACGACCTTCTTGAAGTTGGATTCAGAGGAAAGGCCGTCGAGCGCGTGGAAGAGATGGTAAAGCAGCTGTCCAAGATCGAGACCACAAGCGACGACGCTGGGTTGGAGTTGACGAGCGCGTTTCTTGAGGACGAACCGGGGCCCCTGACAGTCTCGAAACTTCTTTGGCTCGATGTTATTCGCAAGCTGGGTAATATTGCTGACAAAGCCGAGAACGTGGGTGATTGTATGCGTCTACTGATTGCACGCTGATCCTGGGAATCTGGAGATGGAATTCGGCGGTGTTTACATAGTCCTTGCGGTAGTGTTCGGCCTCTACATGACATGGGGCGTTGGTGCCAATGACGTCGCCAACGCCATGGGTACGTCGGTAGGGTGGGGAGCAATTACCGTCAGACGAGCGATTCTGATCGCGGCGGTTTTTGAATTTGCCGGGGCGGTGTTGGCCGGTGGTCACGTTACCGGCACGATCAGGAAGGGGATCATCAGCGCGGAGGCGGTCCCATCTCCCGAGGTTCTGGTGCTGGGTATGTTAGCGGCGCTGCTGGCAGCCGGCACATGGCTGATGATTGCGAGTTCCCTGGGCTGGCCGGTATCCACAACTCACACGATAGTCGGCGCGCTCGTCGGGTTTGGCGTGATTGGGCTCGGGATGAACGCCATACAGTGGGATGAGGTCGGGAGCATCGTCGCCAGCTGGCTCGTTTCCCCCCTCCTGGGGATGCTGTTTGCCTGGCTGTTGGCCGTGAGCCTCCAGAGGTTGATACTCAATACGGAACACCCCCTACGAAATGCGCAGATTTTCGGACCTGTCTATGTATTCTTCATGGGATTCCTCCTTTCCATGGTGACAATCTTCAAGGGTCTTAAGCATTTACAGTTGGAAGTGAGCGGGGGAACTGCGGTGTTAATCGCACTTCTCACAGGTCTTAGTGCCGCAGCGCTGGGAAAAATCCTCATCCGTCGGGTCCGGGAGCCCGCTAGTTCTGACACCAAGGCTCAGTATGTGGCAGTCGAAAAGGCTTTTGCTCCACTCTGTGTATTTACCGCCTGCGCTATGGCATTTGCGCACGGGTCTAATGATGTTGCCAACGGTATTGGCCCACTGGCGGCAGTAGTTACAACGGTCACCACTCAACAGGTTGGAGCGACTGCAGAACTCCCCTTTTGGATCCTACTGCTTGGAGGGTTCGGGATCGTCCTCGGGTTAGTGACGCTTGGCTATCGTGTGATGCAAACGATTGGAAAGAAGATCACCGAACTGACTCCCAGCCGGGGTTTCTGTGCCGAGCTTGCGGCCGCCGCCACCGTGGTAGTCGCTTCGCGATTTGGGCTACCGGTTTCGACCACGCATATTATTGTCGGAGCCGTCATGGGTGTTGGATTGGCCCGCGGTATAGCAACAATCGACCTCCGGGTTATTTCGCGGATTGTCGCATCCTGGGTGATCACGGTTCCCGTGGGTGCCCTCCTATCGGCAATCTTTTTTCTGATCCTTCGAAGCCTCTTCCTGTAGGCTGCCATCAGCTTCGTCCTCAACTTAATCGCGAACTTTGTCGAAAACTCGGGTAGACGAATCGACGAGGTTCACGACAAAGCTTACGACAAAGGGGGGCTCTGCCTGCCATCGACTTCGTCTTCAACTTTATC
>JAUWTT010000352.1 GCA_030614585.1 Acidobacteriota bacterium | reverse complement strand
GGATCGTTTTCACCCGGTGTTGGAAGAGCGTGGACGCTGGGACATTGATTACTCAATGAAGGTGGAGACACCGCATATCCCATGGGGGCGCAAGTTGAGCAGCGGTTCCATCAGGACCTTCGCCATTTCCGACGTAGCGAACGGCCGAGGACTTATTGAACTGGCCCAGCGCCTTGACCTTACCTTGAAGGCAGTCACCATAGGGCGCTCTCCCGGGATCAACAAATGGGGATTTGGCGATTTCTACCGGCAACGCAGTCTGGGAGGGGAATTCTGGAGCCACCCTTACGGCCTTGCTTTTGCTTACATCGCAGACGCCCTCCTCCACGGCCCTGAGTACGATGTGATCTTGTGGCCGGGTCTTCATAGCTGGGAGAGCTATCCCGAAGAGATCCGCACCGAGTTGAGACGACGAGTCGAATCCGGAACGGGACTGGTTCTCTTCTATCCATTGACCACTTCCGAGGAAAGTACCGGCCTCAAGGAAATCTCGCCTCTGGTTGTGGTAGGGAGCCGGGGAGGTGAATTCGGTTTGACTGTTCCTCCCCTGGACCAGACCGAGTGGCGGCCTACAAAAGAACACTACATCACACGGGGGGTTCCTCTTGAAGCGTTCCCGTGGGGCCACCTGGGAGTGGTTGAGTCTCATCCGCGCGGCGAAGTCCTGTTGGAGACCTCTCGAGGTACTCCTGTGATGGCTACACGCCAAATTGGCAAGGGCAGGGTTGTTGCTTTTGCCTACCCCGAAAAAGGGATGATTCCACAAATCGATGATGTTTTCGAAACCGGACTACATTATCCCTATCATGAGTACCTCTGGTCGCTGGTGGCTCGAGCAGTCGTCTGGGCTTCCGGACACGAACCGGAAGCGGCAATTCGGGGAGTTGAACATTTCCAGGATACGGTGGCAGTCGATCTCTTGAATCCTCCCTCGGGAGCGATTATTGAGGCCTCTATCGGCAGCAGTTACGGAGAGACGGAACAACAAATCACGAGCAACCCGGGGAACAGAGATTCACGTGTCGAACTGGCCCTACCCCAGTCCTTGTCGGGAGGGCGCCACTTCGTCAACTTGCGGTTGATGCAGGGTGAGCAGGTCCATGACTGGATGAGCTTTGTGCTGGAAGCCGATTTGCAAGTACAGATAGTGGACGTTGTTTCTGAAACCGATCGCGTATCTCTGGGGAACCCGGTCTCAGTCCGGGTAGACCTCTCGTCACCCCTCACCACGAATGCCCTCATCAAGGTTCGCCTTTTTGATAACTATGACCGCTTGATCGATATGAAAGAGTCCAACTTGGTGGTGGAAGAGAAGACCACACATTCGGTTTCACTCGACTCTACAGGCGTTCTGACCCATCTTGCCAAGCTGGATTGTGAAGTCGTGGTAAACGGTCGGCGCAGCGATCGGAAGATCGAAGAGGTCTTCGTCATACAACCCAGAAAGTGGGACGATTACGACATCGTAATGTACCGGTTCGCCCCGGATCCCATACCGGGGATCTGGCCTGCCATTGACTCACAGATGCGTCGTCTGAACGTAACTACTCTTTCCTCCTACTCGCTCAGTCACAGCAAGCATGCTAACTACAACATCCAGGCGCAGACCCGTATCAGTGGTCAGGATTCGCCCGACGGTCCTGCGCGCGATTACTACAAAGCGATGAAAAAGGGGTATGCGCAGACCCGTGACAAGACACTCTTGTCGAGAGAGTTCTGCATGAATGATCCCGCGTATTTCGAACTCGTACACAATGAGATCCGGGAGAAAGTGGCGGAATGGGCACCCTTCTCACCACTCTCCTACTATGTTTATGAGGAACCATCCTTAACCTGTTACTCAGACGACCTCGACCTCTGTTTCTCCCCCCACTGCATGACCGCAATGCGGAAATGGCTAAAGAAGGAATACAGTAGTCTGAAGGCTCTGAATGAACGGTGGGGGACTGCTTTTCAAACGTGGGACGAAGTGCAGCCCGATGATACCTATGAGGCACAGTCCAGGGGGAACTATGTTTCCTGGAGCGACCACCGAACCTTCATGGAGATAACCTATGCCAACTTCTTCGCGTTCGTTCTTGAAGAGCTGCGCCAGATTGATCCGGAAGGAATGCTTCTGAATTCGGGCACTCAGGACTCCGGAGCGCACAATGGATGCGATTACAGCCGTCTCAACTATTACACCCGCCACCTCAATGCATACGATGGAGGCAACCAGCTCGACTTTCACCGTTCCTTTAACCCGGACATCAAACTGTCAAGTGGAGCCGGCTACGGTGTCCTGGGCAAGGATGTGTTTTATGACTTCTACACCAACCTCTTCAAAGGTAGTAACGGAGGCGCCTACATCTTCTGGCAGTACTCGACGCTGGATCCTGACCTTTCGATGAGCCAGAGCGGCAAGGACATGGAGGAAGGGTTCAATGAACTTCGAGGCCAGGGGATTGGCAAACTCGTGGGGCTGGCTACATCCGACAACCATGGAATCGCCATTCATTACTCCTATCCAAGCATTCACGGAGCGTGGATTGTGGATGGAACGATCGAAGAGAAGGTGGTTTCCCGGCCCAGCAGTGAGACGATGCGTCAATTCGACGCCAATCGGGATGGCTGGGTCAAGATTCTTAGAGACTCCGGACTCCAGTTTGATTTCATTTCGTACGGAGACGTGGAAGAGGGCATGCTGAGATCCCGTGGGTATCGGGCTCTGGTTCTTCCCATGAGCCTAGCCCTCAGCGATAAAGAGATCGAAGCTATCCGAGATTTCGTGTCGCAGGGAGGAGTCGTCATCGCTGATGCCCTGGCCGGAGTGATGGACGAACGGTCTGCATTTCGACGCAACCGTTCCATGACGGAACTCTTCGGCATTGAGACCGCGGAAGTGGACCGAGAGACGATCGTTGCCCTGGAGGGTGAGCCTGACGTAGAGCTTAAAGGAGCCACAGCTCAATCGCGCGTAGCAGGCAAGCCGATATTGCTCGAGAACCGCTTTGGTGAAGGACAAGCCTTTCTGCTCAATTACTTCCTGCACAGCTACCCGGAGGACAAGCTCGAAGGACGAAACGAGGAGGCCCTGGAAAGGATGAAGAAGATCCTGAGTGCCGCGGGGATCAGTCCGAAGGTCCGACTCACGTCGCTGGGCGGCAAACCAGTCGGTGATTGTGCAACCTATTTGTTCAAGAATGGCCCAACCCAGCTTTACGGACTAGTGCCGGACAAGGGCAGAAAGGGGAATCAGCGAGTTCGTATCAGTCTGGGTGAGGATAAGACAGTCTACGACGTGCGGAGCAAGAGCTTCGTTACTTCCGGGAGTTCCTTTGTCGAGGAAATCGAACCCGCGATACCCAGGCTTTTTGCCTTTGTGGATGGCCGGGTCTCAGAACTCCAGGTTGACGCTCCTCCAGAGGTCAAGCTGGGGGATGAGGTGCGCGTTGACTTTCGGGTCGGCGGAGTCGAAAACCATAAGTCGGTTGCAACAGTCGTCGTGACGGACTCGAAGGGTCGAGAAGTTCCCTACTATGGCGGCAATGCAGACGTTGTCGGCAGTGCCGGCACACACTCCTTTCGTACTGCCCTGAATGATGTGACAGGCCCGTGGCGGATCATTGTCATGGACACAGTCACAGGTATTACGGGAGAGTCGATCGTACACATCGAGGCGAATGACAGCAGCAAATCCGGACGCTGGTAGTAACCAATCCAAGGGGCAATTGAGGTAATACAGGGATCAACGACTGAATGGCGTCAAAACCGGAAGACAGACAAACCCTGCTGGAGATGCGTGGGATACACAAGTCCTTTCCCGGCGTGAAGGCTCTGGATAATGTTTCTCTCCAGCTACACCACGGTGAAGTTCTGGCTCTTTTGGGTGAGAACGGGGCCGGCAAGAGCACGCTGATCAAGGTGTTGGGCGGCGCGCACCTTCCGGATAAAGGAGAAGTCTTCATAGAAGGCCGGAAGATCCAGGTCCGGAACCCAACCGCAGCCTGCGAGGCAGGCATTTCGATCATCTACCAGGAGTTCAATCTCGTTCCAGAATTGACTGTCAGGGAGAACATCTTTCTGGGGCGCGAAAGGACAAGAGTCGGCTTTGTTGACTCTGCTGAAGAGCGCCGTTTATCGCTTGAACTGTTCGAAAGGATAGGCATAGAAATCGATCCTGCGGCCAAATGCAGTGACCTTACAGTGGCACAGCAGCAGACTGTAGAAATTGCCAAGGCACTATCCATGAATGCGAGGATTATCGTCATGGATGAGCCGTCGTCTTCGCTGACCCAGCAGGAGGTAGATCATCTTTTCGAAATCATCCGCGATCTAAAGAAACAGGAGATCGGTATTGTCTACGTCAGCCATCGACTTGATGAAGTCTTTGAGATTGCCGACCGGCTGATGGTATTGCGCGACGGAAAATACGTTGATAGCCGGGCCGTTGAGGGGACGTCCCGCGAAAGGCTGATTGAAATGATGGTCGGCCGTTCGCTTGAATCAGAGTTTCCCAAGCGTGGTGCACAACCCGGCAAAGAGCTATTGAGGGTGGAGAACCTCTGTCGGGGCAAGCGTGTACGTGATGTGAGTTTTTCAGTGCGAGCGGGTGAGATCCTGGGTTTCGCAGGCTTGGTCGGTGCCGGTCGAACCGACACGATGCGTATCGTCTTCGGCGCAGACACACCGGACCACGGGCGAATTTTCGTTGACGGGAATGAAGCCCTGATCCGCAGCCCGAGGGACGC
The DNA here is from genome assembly GCA_030614585.1 of Acidobacteriota bacterium. Lineage (GTDB taxonomy): Bacteria > Acidobacteriota > UBA6911 > RPQK01 > JAPXNP01 > JAUWTT01. The sequence continues at coordinate 402 of JAUWTT010000352.1, read as the reverse complement.
GATCCGGAATCGTATTTGCCTCCTGACCGAGGACCGGAAGCGTCAGGGGTTGGTATTGAACCATTCAGTTCGGGAGAATTTCGGCCTCCCAAACCTGGACCGGTTTACGCACGGACTATTCCTGGATAAGCGAAAGGAACGCTCTGAGTTCATGGGCTATGCTGCCGGCCTGAAGATCAAGCTGGCCGACCCAGAGCAGTTGGCCGCAGATCTTTCAGGTGGGAATCAGCAGAAAGTCGTGATAGCCAAGTGGCTTGCCCGGAATGCCGACATCATCATCTTTGATGAGCCTACGCGCGGCATCGACGTGGGAGCGAAATATGAGATCTATCTCTTGATGAACCGGCTCGTCGAGGAAGGCAAAGCCATCATCATGATCAGCAGTGAACTGCCCGAAATACT
>JAUWTT010000369.1 GCA_030614585.1 Acidobacteriota bacterium | reverse complement strand
ATCCCTCGTGAGATATTAGATAGTCAGGTAAAGATGGACGGAGCAGCTCTTGACCTTTTATGTGCCAGTTCTTGAAAACTCAAGATTCGGGCACGGAGGAACTCTTATCCAGCCAGATCCTGCCAAACAAATTCGATCAGTTCTTTAATCTGTGATTTGTTAATGAGGGAGTCCCCGGAGCCGATCTGTTTTGCCAATTCCTCAGTCTCAACATTCTTGCTGGAGCTGAAAATCGCGTTCTCAGCCAAAAGGGCCGACAAACTGTTGATCTCTCCAGGAGTGGAGAGAGACTGCCTGGCCGTCTTGCGAGCCACTAGGAGATGGCGGGGGGTCAGCGGAAGATAGAGCTGATCCCACTCCTGAGCACCAAAACGGAGCAATGAACCGAAATCGCCATGACTATTACTAGCGAGAACGCAGGAATCACCCAGAACGAAATCGGCTGAAGCGTCGACGACTAGTTCCCACGTGGCTCTTAACAACGGATCTGGTGTCTTGTCGGTCATCAGAAGCTTCGTCAATGCCTGTAGCTGACCGGATTCAACTGCTGTCTGAAAGTCAATCGCCTCGGTCATGCATTTAAACAACTGAAGAATGGCTGCCGAGTTCAAGCGTGCCAGAGCTGAATCAGCTTCCCGCAAGAATCTTTCTTTTGGGAACTCTCGGCGAGCTCGTTTAAGCACAGACTTTCGCTGGGATTTCGGAAGACTCGCAAGGAATCTCCCCAGCTCTCTGTCATACATCAACTCGGCCTCTTTACGGAGAGCCTTATTGATGTTTTCGAGGTTTTCCTCACCAAATAGCTCCGCCGCCACGTCTGTAGTAGAATCCGCCATCTGAATACGAAGAGCACGGGTTCGGACAGCGAGAAGATAAACAAACGCTGCGAGTTCCTTGACAAAAGCCGAAGCGTCTTCACCATCTATCAGAGCTCTTACCACAGGCTTCATTAAAGCCTCACTCTTGGCGAAGGCTTCCTCAAGGTCTGGGTTGCGGCCATAAAAGTAAGTGCCAACCGCGAGGTCTTTGGTGCTGACCTCCTTTGGCTTAATACCCTTCCGATATTGCCAAACCCAGTACTTCCCATCTTTGCTCTTCGAGGCGAAGTTATTAAGTAAGAATCGAGGGACGTAATGGTTCCTCTTCTTCCTCATATAGACCTCGAAGTTACCACCACCTTCATAATAAGAGAAGCTTCTGCCAAGTTTCATTAACTCGTCCTGAATTCTGAATTTCGTGAATTGCACCAATCCTGTGAGGGGTAACCCCCGTGCGGGTTCGATCCCCGCCCCGGGCAGAGCCCAAAACGCCCGTCCCACGGTGCTATTAGACGATTAGATTTCCACCGCCCAATCTTTCGGAAAGTGCCTCATTCGGCCCGGCAACCTTTGACTCTAGTGTCGAAGGGTCCATCGCGGAACAGGGTCCAGGGGCCGGTGATTACGAAAGCAGATCCGAGACACCCCGGCAGGGCTTACTCGCGGAGAGCCTCCCAGCGGTGAGTTCAAAGCACGGTAAAGCCGAGTTCAGGCCTAAACTGTTCCGTGGTAGTTAACCTGACAGCAACCGACGGGCCCGCGGGTCCCAAAACTAACCAAGGGCTCCTGCCAAAAAGAGTCCTCCAAAATGAATGGTCAGGACCGGCTGACCTTCGAACTTATCGAAGCCCGCATTGATATCAATTACCATGTGTTCAGCGGTGCCCTTCGAATCGGAGAAGATAGAGTCAAGCTTGATTACTTTGGACATATCCGGAGTATCACGACGACCGAGTCGACCTGGGTAGAGTGCCATTGTCCAGTCTTTTTCGCCGTTCTTGATGACGCCAATCGTGTACTCTCCGGCCGGAATTGTGGTAGACCCGGAACTGATATCTCCAGACAGTTGAAGACGCGGCCCCCGTGGAACAAGCAAGGTTCCGATCTGTGCGTCCTGAGCACGGCTTGGATTAGCAATAGTTGTCTGGTAAGTCACCGTCGCTTCCACGCCGCCCGGCAGTTCTACCGTGAGGGTTTTCCGGAAGTGCGGATGAGCCATCAGCACCCCGGTTGCCAAGAGAGTAAAAGTCACGAAACTGATTCTCCTCATTGTCGTCTCCTTTGGTTGTTCAAGTTGGTTTAATTAAGACCATTCCCAATTTCCCAAGCAGAAGAGGGGACGTATGACAGGTCGGATACACCAACACCCTGTGTCAATCTCCTCCAAGAAACTTCCAAGTCATTCCGATAACTTGTAGCTGACTGACAATCCGCGGCCTCGGTCGTCGACCGTCGTTTCCATGTTGGGAAGGCTGCTGAGGTAGTCCATGTAATCACCGCTCTGGCTGGCTGAAAGGACACTGAACCATCCATCCATCGACACGTTGTGAGTGGTGTAGCAGCCACCGACCTCCAGTTTGGGAAGTAGTACATTCAGATAATTCTTATACCAACCCTTGTCAGCGTCACTGAAAACAAACTCGAACGGACCTTCCAGCGCGGGAACGATTTCGTGGGCGTCCCCGAGGCGCGCGTCAATGAAATCGGAAAGGCCAGCTGCCTTGAAATTCTCGAGAGCCTGGCGGTGTCGTCCTTCGTTGATTTCAACGGTGATCAGCTGGCCCCCGGTCCTGCTGAGTGCCGAGGCAATCCAGACGGCAGAATGTCCGGTCGAGGTCCCGATCTCCAGAGCCCGGGTGTATCCTTTCTCGAGCACGATATTGTGGAGTGTCTGACCGTCTACGGCCGGTACATTCGCACCACCCCCTCCCCCCCAACTGTGGGTTTCGAGGAATCGCTTGACCCGCGGGTCAAGGTCGACGTCTTCAAAATCCACCGCATCGGGAGTAATGTGAGCAAAAACTAACAACGCAACAGCCGTGAGAATCAGAAGTGAAGCAGCCACGAAAGCGAGTGTCTTCATATCTTTCTCCTCCATTCTCTTGGTCTGGCACCAGGATCCGTTTCATCCTTTGCCAGATCGAGACCCCAGTCCAGACCTTCTTCTTTACAATTACGATTGAAGGCCTATCTCGTTTCATGCGTAACTTTGTCCGCCCGAAGTCCTGAGTTGTGGCTATTAGGCCGCACCATCGTGTGGCGTCTATTTATTCCGTCCGGGCTGAAAAACTGAACTTATGAGTTTCGCTGTTAAGAGCGAAAAAGAGGGTCTCTCCAACTCGAGGGGAAAGATATCTTAATGGAAAGTGGTGAGAGCGGAGAGGAGTTTGCGCACCGCGGAACAGCATTTGGTGAAGTGTGTTTTCGCGAAAATCCCAGCCGATTCGGTTGGCTCGAGAATCCAAATACAGCTTCATCAGGCCTAGGGATAATCCCCACCCTACGAATGATTAGCAGAATCCACACTTCGGAAATACTTGCGAACTTACACAAATGAAACCTTACATTTGTTAGTGACGTCGTCAGTATCCAATGTAGAGGTCCAGCACTGGGGAAATGGGACCTCTGGATAGTGCCTTTGCAAGCCGAAAAGCCACGGATCCTGATGTAGGTTAGCCGGGTTTCCAAAGTGGGTGATTCGATGTTCTAAACTTCCCGCGTGCCGCTATCGTCCGGGCCTTTAAAGGTATCTTCCTTGCACACGAAGGGGTACCTATATCCATAGCTGGCCGATATCTCGAGTCCAGGGAGAGGGCACAGGCTCGTGAAGTGTTTTCCGTATTCCTACCTTCACCCTCCTAATCTGTTTTTCACCCCGATTCAGGCTCGTTGATGATCGGTCCCGCTCTGAGACCCCAGACTTGGTGCTTCAGTCTCTTTTCGAAACATTCTGTGGCCAACTGATCAGTTCTCTTCGACCTTTACTCGTCCTTATGAGCTCAGATAGACTGCCTCGCGAAAAAGGGACATCCTATCGACCGGGTTGTGTCGGACGCTGCTTCGCATTGTCCTCCGCTTGGTGGTGGATCGGCGAAGTGGTTCAGATCTAAATTGATTGCTTGGGCGATTGGCTTAGTCAGGCTAAATCGAGTTGTTTCCTCAATTACCTGTCACTCCGTGTTCTTGGAGCCGCATGCTGTGCGCCGATCGGCCAGGTTGATGGAGTGCCGAGGCAATGCAAGAAAGCGGGTGCTTCTTGCGTGCATCTTGCGAAATGCAAGTTCATTGTCCAGCGACGGATTCATCCACCATGCCAGCTACTTGTTAATAGACGAGTTATTGAACTCAATCCGGCAACGGTATTCTGGCATGGATATATAGGTTTTTATGAGGGAGTCCCTCTTAATTATCTATTGGACCTAGAAGTCGTTTTGCGCTAATACTTGCCTTAGTGAGACCAACATGAGGGTTTTTGGCAAGCACGCTTTCGTGCTAGATCGCTCCGACAATTCGGGTGCTGGGATTAGGTTTAACCCTTTCCCGGCTAGTTATTGAAAGGGAGGCTCACCATGACCAAAGAACAACTGAGAATCTTGACAGAGAGGCTCCTTGATGAAAAGTCGCAGCTGGCTCGAAAGATCCGGAGAAACAGGCATGATATTTGCGATTCAGCCGGCAGGCCGGTTCGGGACTCAGGCGACCGAATCCTGGAGTGCTCCACAAACAACTACTTACAGGGTGGAAACTCCTTTCTTTTCTTGAATCTAAGGCTGATCGAGGATGCTCTGGAAAGGATTAAGCTGGGTACATACGGCCGATGTTCGGAATGCGGAAAGCCTATTGAGCAAAAACGGCTGTCAGCGGTCCCCTGGGCTCTTCTCTGTGTCAATTGCCAGAGGCGGAAAGAAACAGGCGATTTGTCTCCGCGGCGGAAGGCAGCTTTCCCGCCTTCTAGAAAGAATCGCCAATCGACGGTAAAGAGAGTCCATCTGTGATTCTCAGGTCTGTACAGTCTCGTCGCCGATGAAGCGGAAGGGGAGCCTGACTCCTCACTGCAGAAACGAAAGCACCTCTAGGACTAGCCTCGAACACTGACGGGATTCTGTTCGCCGGCGACATATTCGAAATGAAGCACGAAGAGATTGAGGTGTATCTCTCCGGTTACATAGACGGTGAGTTGACT
>JAUWTT010000019.1 GCA_030614585.1 Acidobacteriota bacterium | reverse complement strand
GTTGCCATTTTTTCAGTCTCCTTCGGTTTGACCTGGCTTCTTTACCGGCACTTTGCGGGGAAAGGCTAGGGATTGGGAGCTGGGGGCTGAGGAAAATGCGAATGTCCAACGGTAGGAACTGAGAACTGGGTCTAACCACTAAATCACTAAAACACAAAGCGGTTATTTCTATCGTGCTTTCGTGATTTGGTGGTAAGATCACCGATCATCCTCCTTCGCTCTTCGAGCTACGGAGGACAGGCCTATTACCGATAACTGATTACTACTTACTTCTTACTTCTTACCGATCACCTGGCCTTCAACGCCTGATCCAGGTCGGCAATCAAGTCTTCGGCCTCTTCAATTCCAATGGCCAGCCGGACCAGGTTGTCTGGGATGCCCAGCGCTTCTCTTTCCGATTTCGGCAGATTCCAGAAGCTCATGATCGCAACCTGTTCGACAAGTGAATCGACACCGCCCAAGCTCGGTGCGATCTGGGGTATCTCCAGGTGATCGACAAACGTGGATGTATCATCGAAACTGCCTTCGACAAGGAAGGTCACGACTCCCCCGTAGCCGTACATCAGGTTTTTGGCAAGATCGTGGCTGGGGTGAGATTCCAGGCCTGGATAGTAGACTCTCTGAATTCTCGGATGCTTCTCGAGGAATTCGGCGACGGCTTGCCCGCTGGCATTTTGCTTTGCCACCCGAACTCCCAGGGTTTTCAAGCCTCGGCCCAATAGGAAGGCCGTGTTGGGATCACAAATGCTGCCAAGGGTCATTAGCATTTCGGTGACTGGCTGGACCAGCTCATCTGATCCCGCCAGCACTCCCGCGATCAAGTCGTTGTGGCCGCCGAGGTATTTGGTGGCCGAGTGAATTACCAGGTTCACGCCGATTTCGAGAGGCTTCAGATTGCATGGCGTAGCGAAGGTACTGTCCGCGACCACAAGTACGTTGTTCTTCCTGGCGATTTCTACAACTTCATGAAGGTCAATGAAGTGAAGGTAGGGGTTAGTGGGTATTTCACTGAAAATCAGTCGAGTCGAGGGTTGGACGGCATCTTCGATTGCTTTGGCAAAGGGATCGACGATATCCATTTTGATCCCAAACTTGCCAAGAAAGAACCCAAAGTCACGGGTTCTCCGGTAAGAATCACTGGTGAGGATAATGTGATCGCCGCTCTGAAGGAGTGTGAAAAACAGAGAAGTGACGGCTGCCATCCCACTTGAAAACAGTTGTGCCTTTTCCGCTCCTTCCAGGGCAGCGAGCTTTTCTTCCACAGCAGTAACCGTCGGATTCGTCATCCGACCATACTCCGCCTGCCTTCGTTCAGATCGACCCTCCATGAAATCAATCAGGTCCTTCGTGTCATCGAAACAGAAGGGAGCTGAATGAACGATAGGAGATGTAATAGCGTGGGTGCCATGGTGCTTGCCGCCGGCGGCCTGCACACATTCCGTTGAAGTTACTCTCGCTTTGCTCATGGTTATCACTATCGTATCAAGTAGCTGATTTTGAAGCGTTCGAGTCGAATATACGCATTGAGTTTCAGATAGATCCAGCTTCCCGATCGCTCGATCTGAAGCGAATGCACACACACCGCCGGAACCTGTCGAAAAAGGCTGATTAACTCGAGGTTGCGTCTCGCTTCTTCAGGTCGGAGTAGATGACACCCGCTGCGATGATTCCGAGCAACAGAATTGGAATCCCTGAAAGGTACTCTCCAAAGAGAACATGGCCTAATCCGAAAAGGAATGAATAAACAAGAACTACGCCCATTAACCAGTTGATGAAGAGCCTTCCAAAGTTACTGTCGCTCTTAACCTCCGGAACCTTCTCAGCGATTGTCTTCCAACCGATTCCGCCTGGATACGTCCTTCGGTAGAACTCTTTCAACTTCTCCTCGGGAACCGGCTTCGTCAGGTAAGTCACAGCCAACCAGACAATTGTCGTTCCCAAGACCGTTGGATAATAGGTGATCGGAGATTCCAGTCCGAATCCCCAGCGCGCAATCGGGTATATGATCAGAGGCGCCACCATCGCAGATATCTCCGACCAGGCGTTGATCCTCCACCAGTACCAACGCAGAATCAGAACTGCTCCCATCCCGGCACTGGCATTGATCACAAACTCCCAGGCTTCGGAGACCTGAGTGAGGAAGAACTTGGTTACGAAAAGCGAGAAGACTGTCATCAGGACTATGGAGAGACGAGAAACCAGAACATAGTGCTTCTCGCCGGCATCTGGCTTGAAGAAACGCCTGTAGAAGTCGTTGATCAGATACGACGCCCCCCAGTTCAGCTGTGAAGCAAGCGTTGACATATAAGCAGCCAGAAAAACGGCGATCATAAGACCCAGGAGACCGGCAGGTAAGAACATGAGCATCATTTTTGGATACATAACGCCCGGATCGACCGTGTTCTCATAGGTCTCGTACATATGCTTGAACTCGGCAGACTGATACTGAGGATCACCGCCCCTGAGAAGGGAAGGGGTTTCGTAAGCTTTGACAACCTGTGCATAGAGGGCAGGATTCTCCTGCTCAATGAGCTCAGGGCTTTCAACTCGAGGAAGAATGACCAGGGCTGCCAGAGCCACTATGATCCAGGGCCAGGGACGCAGTGTGTAGTGGGCAATCGTGAACCAGAGAGTCGCAAACACGCTGTTCTTCTCGTCTTTGGCCGACATCATGCGCTGGGCTACATAGCCTCCGCCCCCGGGGTCGGCGCCTGGGTACCAGGCGGACCACCACTGAATCCCGATGTAGGCAAAGAAGGCGCCCGCCGAGATCGCAAGGGCTCCTCCCGTCACACCTGTAACGCTCACGTCTCCAATACGAGGAAGAAAATCGAGCACCTGAGGCGCTAGTTGCTGTTTCAGTGAGCTCATACTACCGATTTGAGGCAACTGCACGACGATCACAGCAAGAACAATGCATCCCGCCATCGCAAACACAAATTGAAAGCTGTCCGTCCGAGCTGTTCCCAGCAGACCTGACGCGGAAGCGTAAACGGCCAGGATGCTGGCTGAAACCACAACCAGCAGGAAGGGGTCGATTTCGGGAATTGTGACCTTGAATATCTTTTCCATCGCTTTATTGACCCAGCCCAAAACGATGGCATTCATGAAAAGGCCCAGATAGACCGCGCGAAAACCGCGAAGTACGGCGGCGGCCTTCCCGGAATATCGGAGCTCCACGAACTCGACGTCGGTCATGATTCCCGACCTGCGCCAAAGCTTCGCGAAGAGGAAAACAGTAAGCATTCCGCCGATTGCCAGGTTCCACCAGAGCCAGTTTCCCGCGATGCCGTTCCTTGCCACCAGTTCGGTAACAGCAAGTGGCGTATCGGCAGCGAAAGTTGTGGCAACCATAGCGGTGCCGGCGATATACCACGGCATATTCCGACCAGACAGGAAGAACTGGTCTGTGTCCTTACCGGCACGCCGGGAGTAGTAGGCCGCGATCCCGAAGATTATTAAGAAGAAGACCAGAATGACCAGCAGGTCCAGCCAGTGAAGGTTCTGCATTGCTGTACCTCATTACCTTGGGGTTTATGTTTCAACTGGCAGAAAGCCTGCGCTCACAATGACCGCATACTGGAAGTTCGGACTCTTCTCATGGGCCCCGCAGATGTGGAGACCTGAGACGGTCCAACGATCGTACGCTGAGTTCTGCAATTTACCAGTCGAAGGGTTTATTAGCTGTTTATGCAATCGGTGTCAAGCATTCTTCGCCTTGGGGAGGCATTCACGTGTCTCACAGGTCAGCCTTAGACAAGGGAACGGGTCGGTGGTATACAAGGTGACAGGAACAACAACGGAGGTCTAACCATGAAGCCTGGTCAGAGCAGAAGCGTGAGGGCTCCGCGAGGGACTGAGCTGAGTTGCCTCGGCTGGCATCAGGAGGCGGCTCTGCGCATGCTGATGAACAATCTCGACGCGGAGGTTGCTGAAAAGCCGGCTGAGTTGATCGTCTACGGGGGCGCAGGGAAAGCCGCTCGTAACTGGGAGTGTTTCGACAGAATCGTCAAGACGTTGAAACGACTCAAAGGGAGCGAGACTTTGCTGATCCAGTGCGGCAAACCAGTGGGTGTTTTCACAACCCACGAAGATGCTCCTCGAGTGCTCATCGCAAACGCACACCTGGTCCCAAGGTGGGCTACATTTAATGAGTTCCGTCGTCTGGAGGCGCTGGGCCTGACCATGTACGGCCAAATGACAGCAGGATCCTGGATCTATATCGGAACTCAGGGGATTCTGCAGGGAACCTATGAGACCTTTGCTGAATTGGCACGCCAGCGTTTTGGAGGCTCCCTGAAAGGCAGACTGGTGGTTTCTGCTGGACTCGGTGGAATGGGAGGCGCTCAACCTCTGGCTGCGACGATGAATGGAGGCGTGTTTCTCGGTGTAGAAGTTGACGAGAGCAGGATCCAGAGGCGTGTCGAGACCGGCTACTGTGATGAGTCTTTCACCGACCTTGATCAAGCTCTTGAGAGAGTTCTTCGGGCCAGGAAGAAGGGAGAAGCCCTTTCCGTAGGACTTCTCGGGAACATTGCTGAGGTTCTGCCGGACATGGTCCGAAGGGGAATCGTTCCTGATGTCCTCACTGACCAGACATCGGCGCACGATTTGCGAGTTGGGTATATACCTGCCGGGTACGACCTTAAAGAGGCGGCCGAACTGAGAAATCGTGACTACAAGAGTTATGAGGCGATTGTCCTCGATTCTATGGTAATCCACATAAATGCGATGCTCGCGCTTCAGAAGAAAGGAGCCGTGACTTTTGACTATGGCAACAACCTTCGAGGACAAGTAGCGGACCACCGGGGCCTAAAGGAGGCTTTTGACATTCCCGGCTTTGTGCCCGAGTTCATTCGACCTCTTTTCTGCCGTGGGTCAGGTCCTTTTCGATGGGCAGCATTGTCTGGTGACCCGCAGGATATCTTCACGACAGATGCTGCCGTGCTCGAGACTTTCCCTGAGAATGAAGCTCTGGGCCGCTGGATTCGCAAGGCTCAGAAGGACATCAAGTTTCAAGGCCTTCCGGCCCGGATTTGTTGGCTGGAGTACGGTGAACGTGCAGAGATGGGGCGGCGCTTCAACTGGCTCGTCGAGCGAGGGAAGGTGCAGGCTCCAATTGTGATCGGAAGGGATCACCTGGACACTGGTTCCGTCGCTTCTCCCAATCGTGAGACGGAAGGAATGATGGATGGGTCCGATGCGATAGCGGATTGGCCCTTGCTCAACGCTCTATTGAATACTGCCTGTGGAGCCAGTTGGGTTTCAATTCATCACGGAGGAGGCGTTGGAATCGGTTATTCCATCCATGCGGGAATGGTCTGCGTGGCCGACGGGACTGGCGCCGGCGAAAGACGGTTAACTCGAGTCTTGACGGCCGATCCGGGAACCGGTGTCATGAGGCACGCCGACGCCGGGTATCCCGAAGCCATAGAAACGGCTAGAACCAGAGATATTGACCTTCCAATGGAACAAGAATGAATCGAATCAGCCTTTCCAACCTTTATGAAGATCTTGAGGCCAGTGTCACATCACTGAGCAGTGACCAGTCTCGTGTCGGGTCATCACGCGAGGTGGTGGAGGCAGCTCTACTCGATGGGCACTCCTACTATGGTATTAACACCGGTTTTGGAGGCCTCTCTGATAAGCGCATCAATCCTGAGCAGATCGCCCAATTGCAGAGGAATTTAATTCTGAGTCATGCTGTGGGAGTCGGTGACCTGGTCCCTGAATCGATCTCTCGCCTGATGCTCGGCCTCAAGATACATGCTCTTGGATTGGGGTATTCCGGGATCTCGCTCGAGACGTTTAATAGGCTGGTTCTGCTCTGGAGACGGAGATTGACCCCTGCGATTCCTAGCCGCGGCTCCGTAGGAGCCTCAGGTGACCTCGCTCCGCTTGCCCATATGGCACTGACCCTGCTTGGGTACGGATATTTCTGGAATCGTGAGGGCACGTCTACTGTGGGCGCGGAGGGCGTGTTGGCCACGGAAGGGATCGAGCCGTTAGAACTGCAGGCCAAGGACGGACTTTCATTGATCAATGGGACTCAATTTATGACCGCCTACGGGGCTTGGGTTCTCGAGCAGTCAATGCGATTGGCGAAGTGTGCCGATGTCATAGCGGCAATGAGTCTCGAGGCTCTTCAGGGTTCTGTTAAACCGTTTGATGCGCGGATTCAAGAGTTGCGACCACACGCTGGTCAGGCAACGGTGGCCGAAAACGTACGAGCTCTACTTACAGGTAGCAAGATATTGGAATCCCATCGTGACTGTGGCAAGATCCAGGATCCATACTCGCTGCGCTGTATCCCACAAGTCCACGGTGCCAGCAGGGACGCGCTGGTTTTCGGTCAGAACACGGTCGAGACTGAGATGAACTCGGTCACTGACAATCCGCTGGTCTTTCCAAATGGGGACATTGTCAGTGGCGGGAACTTCCACGGACAACCGCTCGCCATCGCCCTGGATCTCGCTGCCATTGCGCTTTCCGAACTAGCAAGCATTTCTGAAAGAAGAACCTTCCTTCTGCTGGGTGGACATGATGGTCTCCCCACTCTGTTGATGAACGAAACCGGTATAAACTCAGGATTTATGATCCCTCAGTACACGGCGGCCGCCCTCGTATCTGAGAACAAGATTCTGTGTCATCCAGCATCGGTGGACTCGATTCCGACCAGCCTTGGACAGGAGGATCACCAGAGTATGGGGAGTATATCCGCGCTCAAGTTACGACAGGTCTTCCTGCATGTCGAAACGGTGCTCGCGATCGAGCTCTTCACTGCGGCTCAGGCGTTGGATTTTCGCGAGCCTTTAAAGCCTGGGCGGGGAGTTGAACGGGCGCATCAGTATGTGCGAGCGCTTGTACCACACCGGGAAGCTGATCATTACTTCAAAGAGGACTTGAGCCACTGCAGTCAGATCCTTCGAGACCAGGAGTTTCTGTCTGCGGTAGAAGAAACTGCGGGCGAGTTGGACTGATGCCTGTTTTGAAGAACATCTCATTCCTGGCCACCTGTCGAGACGAAGGGGCACAGGGCGATCTTCACGCTATTCGAGATGCTGCCCTGGTCTGGGATGACTCTCAGATCATTTGGGTCGGTAGAGAGGCTGATCTGCCTGAAGTCTACAAGGAAGCCGATGAGCTGGATGCAGGTGGACGTCTGGTCGTCCCGGGCCTGGTCGATTGCCATACACATTTGGCCTTCGCGGGCTGGCGGGCAGAGGAGTTTGTTCAGCGGGCACTTGGGGAGAGCTATCTGGAGATTGCTGAGTCAGGGGGCGGGATCATGCGCACGGTTCGCCTCACCCGTGAAGCTGACTCTCAGATGCTCCTCAAGCACTGCCGGGAAGTCCTCGACCAGATGGTCGAACTGGGCGTAACCGCTGTCGAATGTAAGAGCGGCTACGGCTTGGATCTTGAAACCGAGTTGAAGATTCTCTCGGTGTACCGGGAACTGAAAGATTGTCTCCCCGTCAGACTCGCTTCAACGTATCTGGGTGCCCACGTGGTTCCGGTTGAATTCCAGGACAACCGTTCCGACTATCTTGACCTTGTGTGCCACGAAGTGATTCCAGCGGTAGCTAAAGCCAACCTTGCCTCTTTCTGCGATGTTTTTGTCGAAGAGTCAGCTTTTTCGCTTGACGAAGCCCGACAGGTATTCGCAGCAGGACGGGAACATGGGTTTCGCCCGAAAGTGCACGCAGACCAGCTGAGTTCAGGAGGAGGAGCCGAGTTGGCTGCGGAAGTGGAAGCTGTGTCGGCTGATCATCTCGAGTACATTTCGGATGCAGGCATCGAGAAGATGGCTGCGGCTGGAACCGTCGCCGTTGCCTTACCACTGGCATCTCTCTATTTGAACGAGGCTCCGTTACAGGTACGGAAGCTGATCAACGGCGGAGTCCGTGTAGCTGTGGCAACTGATTTCAATCCTGGGTCGAGTCCGAGTTTTCATTTACCGTTGGGAATGACGTTGCTGTGTATCAGCTCGCAAATGACGCCGGCTGAAGCACTCAAAGCCGCCACTATTTATGCTGCGAAAGCGATGGGAATGGATGGAATCACTGGTTCCATCGAGGAGGGGAAGTTGGCCGATTTTGCCATTATCGACGCACCTGATCCCGATCAATGGTTGTATCATTTCCGGCCGAATGCCTGTTTCGGAACCTTTGTTGATGGTAGACAAGTCTGGGGGCAGGGAGCGTGAATCAAGTACTGGAAGAGTTCCGACGAAAGAACCCTCTGGCGGATCCGGACGATCGGAGAATCGGGCATCTGCTGGGCCTGGCCCTGGGGGACCTGCTGCCGCGTGTGGTGATTGTCGGATTCCCTTGTGATGAAGGTGTGAGAAGGAATGGCGGCCGAATCGGCGCATCCGAAGCCCCAGATGCCATCCGTAAGCATTTTTACCGACTTGCCCTTGATCAGGAAGCCGGGGGTGGCTTCGAAAGTCTGGTTGAGAACACCCTGGATCTTGGAAATATCAGAATCGGTGGGGACCTTGAGGCAGCGCAGGCAGATCTGGGCAGAAACATAGCGGGCTATCTTTGCGAAGATGTGGTTCTAGTGGTCCTTGGAGGCGGCCATGAAACCAGTTACGGCCACTTCCTGGGTTATGTCGAGGCCGGTATCCCGGTGGAGATCCTCAACTGGGATGCTCATGTGGATGTGAGACCCTTGAAGGAGGGGCTCGGTCATTCGGGCTCGCCCTTCAGACAGGTCCTTCTCCACCCATCGGGGCTCTGCCGTTCGTACAGGGTGGTGGGTCTCCAACGGCACAGCAATGCATCGACGCATCTCGCCTTTGTTCGTGAGCACGGGGGTTCATTCCTCTTTAAGGAAGAGTGTTCAGAAGAACAGATTTCTCAACTTCTGGATTCGGGACGCGAATCACTGCTAATCAGCTTGGATATGGATGTTGTCGACCAGAGTTTTGCCCCGGGGGTCAGTGCTCCGGCTGTCGGAGGTTTAGCTCAAGACCTGATCCTCGATCTAGCCGTCTCCGCAGGAAGGTCACCAAACGTGAGGTCTTTCGATCTGGTTGAGGTCAATCCGAGTGTTGATGAATCTGAAAGGACTTCACGTCTTGCGGCGGTGATGTTGTGGAAGTTCTTTAGTGGTCTTGCCCAACGGCCCGTAAGATGAGCTCATCCAAAACGGAAATTGAACACCTGAAATCTAGCCACCTGCCCTGAGAACCCAACCCCTGGCTCTTCACAACGGACCAACTTATTGGTACCTTGCATCTTTACTTGAGAAGTTCGGGAATCTAAACCGGAGGCTTGTTGATGAAGATAACCATTGTGAAGGAATTGGCGAAGGGCGACACTCGAGTCCCCGTGGTTCCGTCTGGAGTGCAGAAGCTGGTGGAACTGGGTGCGGACATTGAGGTCGAGCATACTCTTGGTTCGACGATAGGGATATCCGATGACGAGTATCGAGAGGCGGGGGCGACAGTCGCCGCTGATCGTGATGCCAGTATTAAGTCCGCTGATATGATTCTGCGCCTGAACAGGCCTCCCGCGGAAGAAGTCTCTCTCTATAAGACGGGTGCTGTCTTGATTGGGTTACTCGACCCGTTCAACCAACGTCCCTTGCTTGAAAAGGCGGCAGCTGCAGGCATCAGTTCCATTGCCATGGAAATGATTCCGCGTACGACTCTCGCCCAGAAGATGGATGCATTGAGTTCTCAAGCGAACTTAGCCGGTTACGCTGCTGTGATAGTGGCTGCAAGTACTATTGCCAAGATCTTTCCGATGATGTCGACACCTTCCGGCACCATCTCCCCGGCGCGGGTTTTTATCATTGGAGCCGGCGTCGCGGGTCTTCAGGCAATAGCCACTGCGAAGCGCCTTGGTGCGATTGTGGAAGCGTTTGACACGCGTCCGGTTGTTGAGGAGCAGGTCAGATCACTGGGTGGTCGCTTTGTGAAAGTCGACCTTGGTGAGACTGGGGAGACCAAGGATGGCTATGCGAAAGAGCTTACGAAAGAGCAGCTGGAGAAACAGCGGGAAGTGATGGCCCTGCACTGTGCGAAGTCCGATGTGGTTGTCACCACTGCTCAGGTCTTCGGGAGACGGGCTCCCAGAATCGTCACTGCGGACATGGTTGAAGGGATGAAGCCGGGAAGCGTCATCGTCGATCTGGCGGTCGAGACTGGAGGCAATGTGGAGGGCTCTGAAGTGGGCAAGGTCATCGACAAGAATGGCGTGAAGATCGTCGGATTCAGTCCTCTACCCGCCCGAGTGGCAGCTGATGCCAGCCTGATGTACTCAAATAACCTGGTCAACCTTATAGCTCACTTCTGGGACAAAGAAGCTAAGACATTTTCCCTGAATCTGGAAGACGAGATTATCCAGGGCAGCCTGGTTACGCACGGTGGTGAGATTTGCCACGAGATGCTTAAGTGAGGAGAAGTCATGACTGCTGAGTTTGTTTTTCTGGCCTTCATATTGATGCTTTCGATCTTTCTGGGATTTGAGCTCATTTCGAAAGTCCCGTCCACCCTTCACACGCCCCTGATGTCGGGGTCGAATGCGATTTCTGGGATCACCGTCGTCGGAGCCCTGATCGCAGCAGGCTCCGAAAGCGCTGAACTGAGTGTCATCCTCGGTACGGCAGCGGTTGTCTTTGCCACAATAAACGTGGTGGGAGGTTATCTGGTTACCAATCGGATGCTTGCTATGTTTAAGAAGAAAGAGGGTGGAAAGAAATGAACATCGGGATCGAGTCTGTCTACATCGTTTCTGCCCTTATGTTTGGGCTTGGCCTTAAACTCCTGAGCTCTCCTGCGACGGCTCGAAGGGGAAACATGCTCTCGGCCCTCGGGATGTTGCTGGCGGTGGTCGCTACCCTCTTCAACCAGGAGATTATCGACTTTCGATTCATTGCAGGTGGGATTGTCCTGGGCTCAATCATTGGGGTTCTGGCCGCGCGGCTGATTGCCATGACCGCAATGCCTGAGATGGTTGCCCTCCTGAACGGTTTCGGGGGTATAGCCAGTCTTCTGGTAGGTTGGGCTGAGTACAACAGTACCATGGCCCCGACCACCTTTACGGCTGTCACGATCTTCCTCGCGGTTATGATCGGTGGTGTCACATTTTCCGGCAGCATCATCGCCTGGGCCAAGTTGAAGGAGTTTTGGATCGGTAACTTTGGTATCAGCAAAGCTTTTGTGTTCAAGGGCCAGCAAGTATTCAATTCGCTTCTGGTATTGGCGATCCTGGCCTGCGGGGCTCTGTTCATGATGAATCCCGGGGAAGGTTACCAGTATTTCCTCGTGATCATTGCCCTCGCCTTCCTCCTGGGAATCATGGCTGTCATGCCCATCGGTGGGGCTGATATGCCGGTTGTTATCTCTCTGTTGAACGCGTATTCGGGAATGGCGGCATGTGCCGCCGGCTTTGTTATTCATAACAACATTTTGATTGTCGCCGGTTCTCTGGTGGGTGCGAGCGGAATCATTCTGACCAACATCATGTGTAAGGCAATGAACCGCTCGCTGGGCAATGTGCTCTTCAGCGGCTTTGGCTCGGTGGTCACTGCCGCCGGCAGTGGATCAGAACAGGGCGAAGTCAAGCCCGTCTCGGTATCGGATGCCTACCTGCTCCTGGAAGCTGCCAGTTCGGTCGTGTTTGTTCCCGGCTACGGCCTGGCCGTAGCCCAGGCACAGCACGCTGTCCACGAATTGAGTCAGTTACTGGAAGCTAACGGCTGTGAGGTGCGATTCGCTATCCATCCCGTAGCAGGGCGGATGCCGGGCCACATGAATGTGCTCCTGGCGGAAGCAGATGTCCCTTACGACGAGTTGGTTGAGCCTGACGATGTCAATCCGTTAATCGAAACCGTGGATGTCTGCATGGTGGTGGGTGCCAACGACGTTGTGAATCCTTCCGCCCGGGACGATGAGACCAGTTCCATCTACGGTATGCCGATTGTCGAAGTCGACCGCGCCAGAGTGTGTATCGTGATGAAGCGTTCCATGGCTGCTGGTTTTGCGGGGATTCAAAATCCTCTCTTTTTTAAAGACAACACGCGGATGCTTTTTGGAGACGCCAAAGCCTCGTTACAGGGCCTGGTCTCGGAATTCAAACATGACTAGCAGGCTGCGCAGTAGTCAACTGGTCGATCGTTCCCTCAATCGTTTTGCCTGGAGTTGGCCCTTATGGTCTTAAATCAGCTGGACTGGACAATCATCTCGATCTTCTTTGTCATCGTGCTCTCTATCGGTTGGGTCGCCTCAAGGACAGCCGGTAAGAACACAACTGAGTTTTTCCTCGGGGGCCGTGGAATGCCCTGGTGGTTGCTGGGGATCTCGATGGTAGCGTGCACCTTTTCCTCTGACACTCCGAATCTGGTTACTGGGATGGTTCGGGAGAATGGCGTTGCAAAGAACTGGGCATGGTGGGCCTTTCTTATTACCGGCATGGTGACGGTGTTTATTTACGCCAAGCTGTGGCGAAGATCAGGCGTGATGACCGACCTCGAGTTCTACGAAATGCGATACGGCGGAAAAGCTGCGTCGTTTCTGCGAGGATTCCGCGCGGTCTATCTGGGTCTGTTCTTTAACTGCCTGATCATGGGTACTGTGACGCTAGCCGCCATCAAGATCGGTGCGGTGATGCTTGGGCTGGAACCTTGGGTCACGGTCGTCGGCGCTTCCATCGTGGTCGTAATTTATGCTTCTCTCGGAGGGCTCAAAGGAGTTATTTGGGCCGATTTCTTTCAATACGGTATTGCGATGTTTGGAGCGGTTCTGGCTGCTGTGGTCGCCGTGAGACAGCCTGAAGTTGGAGGGCTGGGAAATCTGCTGACCCATCCCGCGGTAAAGGAAAAACTCTCTGTAATTCCGGATTTGTCCGACCCTTCGGTCTGGATCCCGCTGTTACTCATACCTGTTGCCGTCCAGTGGTGGGCCGTTTGGTATCCCGGTGCTGAACCCGGTGGAGGCGGTTACATCGCCCAGCGGATGCTGGCAGCCAAGGATGAGAAAAATGCCATTGGTGCCACGCTCCTGTTCAACTTTGCCCACTACGCGCTGCGTCCATGGCCGTGGATCGTTGTGGCACTTGCCTCTATCGTCGTTTACCCTGACCTCGCATCGATCAAAGAGGAATTCCCGGCCATTACGAGTGAGTACCTGAAGGATGATATTGCCTATCCGGTTATGCTCTCAAAGCTGGGTCATGGGTGGTTAGGGTTGGTAGTGGCTTCGTTGATCGCGGCCTATATGTCGACCATCGGGACTCACCTGAACTGGGGCTCATCTTACGTCGTCAATGACTTCTACAGGAGATTTGTCAGGCCAGAAGCGCCAGAGAAAGAACTGGTTGCCATGGGACGGGTCTCCACGGTGCTTCTGATGCTCTTGTCGGGAACCTTGGCACTTACGCTCCTGGACAACGCCACGCAAGCCTTCAACATTCTCCTCCTTTCAGGAGCGGGCTCTGGAGCGATCTATCTTCTTCGCTGGTTCTGGTGGCGAATAAATGCCTGGTCCGAGATCGTCGCAATGGTTGTGGCCAGCACAATAGCGGTGATCCTCGTTGTTTTTGTCGAAGATCAAACGGTCGCCTTTGGGGTCCTCGATGGTTTCACCGTGAAGTTGTTGTTCAGTGTGGGGTGTACGACAGTCGTGTGGCTGCTCGCAACCTTTCTTGTCCGGCCTGAGCCAGTCGAAACGTTACGCGCGTTCTATCGGCTCACTCGCCCCGGTGGACCTGGATGGAGGAAAGTAGTTGAGGAGGCCAGAGCGGTCGGAGACGACATTGACGCCAGGGACAGAGGACAGGCTTGGGAGATGCCGATTCAAATCCTCTGCGTGTTTGCGGGCTGCTGCGTGATCTACTCTCTGCTCTTCTCCATTGGGAGTTTTATATATGGAAACCACCTGGTCGGATCCGTCCTGGCAGCTGTGTCCGTCGGAGGGACCGTTTTTCTTTTTAAGTCTTTCGGCAAGCTCCGAGCGGACTAGGCTATGGCAAGAATCTACTATGTAGGAGACTGGGCCTTGATGCTGGGCCCTGTATTTGCTGAAACTCCCTTTAACTACGCGCCCAAGGGGACTGAGATATTCAATTATGGAAAGTGGTTGAAATCTGCTCTCGAGGTCGATGGGAAAAACGAGGTTCTGAGCGTCCCAACCTGGGAGTTCTACGGGCTTGCTCCAGGCGAGTATGAGAAGGTGATCGAGACCAACGACATCCTCGTCTTTTCTGATGTCGAGGCCAAGAACTTTCACCTGAACCCTTCGTTTTTTGACCGGTCCAAGTTTGGTGGAACGCCGCTTACTTTTCCGGATCGAGTACGCCTGACAGTGGAAGCCGTTTCCGCCGGCAAGCATGTGATGTTTCTCGGAGGTTGGCTCAGCTTCAACGGTGAACTGGGAAAGGGAGGGTGGGGCAGGACGGAGTTGCGCGAAATCCTTCCAGTCGAATGCCTGGACTTCGAAGATCTGAGAGAGAGCACCGAGGGCTGGGGAGCGGAAGCCCTCCTGCCGGATCATCCGACTCTGAACGGGCTGGATTTGAGCACTTTGCCTCCCGTACTTGGCTACAATAGAGTCCTGCCCAAGAAGGGAAGTGAAGTTGTCGCCAACTGGAAAGGCACGGAAGATCCCATGCTTGTCTGTGGTAGCCACGGGCTCGGGAGGGTTCTCGCTTACACTTCTGATCCTGCACCTCACTGGGGCTGCAATTTCGTCTACTGGAAGCAGTACCAGAGATTCTGGCAGAACGCAGCTCGCTGGCTCGTTAACGGCCCGCAATCCTGATCCGGGAATCTAAACCACTAAGACACCAAGAGCACCAAGCCCAAACGAAGTTCGAGATTCGAAGTTCGAAGTTCGAATTGGACCTTGAGTCAACTTGACAATCCGCCTCCAGGATTGAGGATAATTCCTCCAATACTCCATTACTCCAATACTCCAAGACTTCAAGCCCCAAGACCATTCAATGCGCCGGGCCGAAGAAGACCGCGTTCAAGAACATCAGGTTCAGTCCATCCATGAATGCCCGGAAGTTCGGATCTTCGGCGAAAGCCACTACGTGTCCGCGGCCCCTTTGCTGATACATCAAGTACGCTTTATTCGCCAGCTGCTTTCGAGCCGCTTCCCACGTGAAGCCACTGAGTAGAAGGTGACTTTCCGGTAAATAGGTGGCGATGTTCCTTCCCTTGTCGAGCTTGAGCGGAGTAAAGATTCTGCGGCTGTTGACGATGACGTTTGCCTGGCCATCATAACCGAAGGCAAGCCAATGCTCGGTGTCGAGTGAGACACGCAGGAGCGCTCCAGGTGTAAAGTCCGGAAGTTCGCGGTCAGGTTCGATTTCCTCATCGGAGGTCTTCTCCTTCTCTGAACTCTTCTCCTCTGACTTCTCTTTGGGCTCTTCCTCCTGCTGTTCTTTGTATTCTCGCTGAGTGTCAAGCAGACCCACCTTTTCACCGGTGAGCCAGCGGGTCGTTTCACCCCACGTGATCAAGGTTCCGCCGTCCTGAATCCACTGTTTTAGCCGCCCTATGCCCGACTCACCCAGAAATTCCGAATATCCTCCCGAGTATTGAGAAGCATCCGGGAACAGCAGGACGTTGTAGCGCGCCAAGTCGGCCGTTCTCAGCCTATCGGTAGGAATGATTGTT
The DNA here is from genome assembly GCA_030614585.1 of Acidobacteriota bacterium. Lineage (GTDB taxonomy): Bacteria > Acidobacteriota > UBA6911 > RPQK01 > JAPXNP01 > JAUWTT01. The sequence continues at coordinate 3,670 of JAUWTT010000019.1, read as the reverse complement.
ACCGGGTACTCATACTCCCGCTCGAAGAGATAGCGAGTGGCACCGACAGAGCTGGATCTCGTTGGAGGACCATAGACCATCGCAACCTTCGGTCGTTTGAGATAAACAACATTGTTGCTGCCGAGATTAACGCCTTTTTCAACCCAGGCAGTGTCTGTTGAGTAAACGACGACTCCAGCCTGACTGGCAATCTCACTTATCTGCCGGTGCAGATCATTCGGGTTATCCTTCACCTTAACGACCAGCGAACCTCGTGGGTAAGTGATCCCGTTCATCACGAAGGGTTCGTCAGAAGAAAAGACCCTGATGCCACGGCGATTCAGCAGCGCAAGAGCTTTGGCTGCTGAGTTCGAGTTCCACGGAATCAGGTAAGCCAGCTTACTCTCGTCTCCCTGCACGCCTCCCTCCCTGCTGACCGGCACTGTCAAGGTCTCGAATTCGCCGGCCGAAGACTCTTTGGCTGTGTAGCATTCGACGTCATAAAGAATCGGCAGGGACCAGCCCGTAATGTCGTAAATCTGATCACGAAGTCTCTTTTCGTGGCGTCGGATCTGCTCTTTGATAAACTCATCACCCATTGGTGTGTGTCTCTCAAGGAGGGCCTTTGCTAGTCGTCCTGCCGGTTGGGCCAGCGAGACAACAAACGTTCCCTGTGGGAATTCGTTTTCATCTGGAGCCACTTCGTTCAGGTTCCGTGTCGAATTGTTCTGAAATTCCGATTTCGCCCGTTGCACCTGAATTCCTTGGTCCAGGAGGAGATTCACCAATTTGAAGGTGCGGTTTGCATCGCTGCCTGTGGGCAGAATGAACTCCTTGATCGAGTTGTTACGCCCCTGCTCGATCGCGGAGCTGCGATACGCAAAGAAGTCCTTGAGCAGCCTTTGGCGGTTCGTGGAGGCACACTCCAGGGTCGAAACCGAGGCAATGAAGTGGTGTCTGATCGCCTCCCTGTACAGGAGAGTGGTTTCGTCCTCGCGTTCGAGCACCAGGCCCCTGACCGAGGCCTGTTCATAGGTCATTCCGATAGCTCCGTGGAACATCGGCCAGCCTTCACCGTATCCAGGGTAAAAGGAGTCAAAGACCTCACCTGTAAAGTAGTCAAACTGCATCCGGTCGAACCATTTCGCATTGTTCTTACCAAACGTAGTCAACCAGTCTAATTGTGCATCGACCAGGTTTGGATTCCAGGGTTTTGCCGGAGGTGGAAAGTAGTAAGTTGCATTCCCTCCCATTTCGTGGAGATCGACGAAGTCCTGAGGGAACCATTCAAGAAAGAGACGCACTCTCGCACGAGTCTCGGTTTGCGTAAGTGCGAACCAGTCCCGGTTCATGTCGAACAGATAGTGATTAGACCTCCCGCCCGGCCACGATTCATTATGCTCAGCAGCGGAAGGGTCTCCGTCAGGCCAGGGTCCGCGAGTCTGTCGAAAGTAAGAAACAAACCGATCCCTCCCATCCGGGTTCTGGATCGGATCAATAATCACTATGCAGTTCTCCAGGATAGAATCCCTCAAAGCATCGCCCTGAACCGCCGCGAGATGGTACGCGGTAAGTAAGGCTGCTTCCGGGCTGGAGATTTCGTTGCCATGGATGCCATAGGCAAGTAGCACCACGCATGGAAGTTGTTCGATGAGGCGATCGGCCTCTTCGCCGGTGAGCCCGGCTTTTGCCAAGTTCTGTATCCCCTCTCGTATCTGTTCCAGCCTTCCGAGGTTCTGTTCCGAGGAAATGGTCAGGTAGTTCAGCTTCCTGCCCTCCCAGCTTTCTCCATAAGAAGATGTCTGGACGACAGGTGACCGTTCCGCAAGCGCCGCCATGTAGCGTTCGATGTCAGCGGGACTAGTAATCCTGGCTCCCCAGTCATGCCCGGTTATGGCCTCGAGAGTTGGGATTGAGGGATCGTAGTGAGCTCCCGGATAGAATTCATCTTTTGGGGCAGCAATTGTGATGTTCGTCAGGAGAAATAGCACAACAATCGTTCGCTTCATCGTTCCTTCCTTCGTCTTTCTCAAGTATCTGTGCCAATGTGGCAGACTCTTATCGGTAATCGGTAATCGGTAATCGGTAATCGGTAATCGGTAATCGGCCTGTCCTCCATAGCTTTAGCAAAGGAGGATTGTCGGTAATTTCTTAACGTTCATCACATTGTCAGAACTGCGGCTCCCTCAATCTTCCCCGCACGCAGACCGTCCAGAGCTTCATTTGCATCCGACAGATCAAACAGCTCGATGGTGGTCTTGACCGGTATCTGGGGTGCGATCCTCATAAATTCCTCGCCGTCTTCTCGCGTCAAGTTGGCGACCGAGACCACCTTCCTTTCGCCCCACAGGATCTCGTAGGGGAATGACGGGATGTCGCTCATATAGATTCCGCCGCAAACCACTACGCCGCCCTTTCTTATGGATCTCAGAGCTGCCGGGACCAACGCTCCAACCGGAGCAAAGAGCAAAGCAGCATCAAGCTCAACCGGGCTTGCCTGATCGGAACCCCCCGCCCAGTGTGCTCCCAGAGAACGGGCAAACTCCTGACCCTTTTGATCGCCCGGCCTGGTGAAGGCGTAGATCTCCTTACCCTGATACAAGGCAACTTGAGCGACGATGTGAGCTGCTGCGCCAAACCCGTAAATTCCTATGCGGGATGCGCCTTCCGCTTTTTTCAGGGTGCGATACCCGATCAGGCCCGCACACAGGAGAGGAGCGGCTTCGGCTGCTGAGTACGAGTCGGGAATTGCAATGCAGAAGCGCTCATCGGCAACCGTATATTCGGCGTAGCCCCCATCCAGTGTGTATCCCGTAAAGAGGGCGGCATCACAAAGATTCTCTTCGTCCTGATCGCAATAACGACAGCCTCCACATGTCCAGCCGAGCCAGGGGATTCCTACACGATCTCCGACCTGGAAGCCCGAGACGCCGAGTCCAAGTTTCTCTACCTGGCCTACGATTTCGTGCCCCGGGATCAATGGCAGCTTAGGGTCTGGAAGCTCTCCATCAACCACGTGCAGATCTGTTCGGCATACCGCGCACGCTCGAACTCTGATCAACATCTGGCCTTCCTGTGGCTGTGGGATGGGCACTTCCATGAGTTGCAGCGGTGCTTGTGCCTGTTGGAAGACCATCGCTTTCATCATGATGTGTGAATTTACCATCAACCGGGCGGGACTGGTAGGTTCAATTGGTTGGGGGCTGGGTGCTCCAGCGGCTCGAGTAGCAAACTTCGTCGTCAACTTAATCGTAAACTTTGTCGAAGTCCGGGAAGAATGAATCGACTAAGTTTATGACAAAGCTTACGACGAAGGAGAAGCGGGGCTTGGGGGCTTCATCAGCTTTGTCGTGAACCTAATCGCGAGCTTTGTCGAACTTCCTACGCATGAATCGAGTAAGTTTACGACTAAGCTCGCGACAAGGAACCGGGAACTGGGGTTTTCATCAGCTTTGTCGCTAACTTAATCGCGAGCTTTGTCGAGATTCCCATGAGTAGATCGACTAACTTCACGACAAGGCTTACGACGAAGGAGAAGTGGGGGCTTGTGGCTTGGTATCTGCGTTCGTGCTCCGCCTGTCCTGGGTAGCTTTAGCGAAAGGGGGACCTGCCCTCCATAGCTTCAGCGAAGGAGGGTGCTCGTAATCGAGAACCTGCCCCGGCATGCCAATGACGCTCGTCCATATAGGTT
>JAUWTT010000608.1 GCA_030614585.1 Acidobacteriota bacterium | reverse complement strand
GAAGCCCGGGACTTCCTGGATATCCTGTCCAGGTCAGCTTGGTGAAGCACTACACGGGGCACGAGAAGTCCTGATTCAGGAATTATCATGAGAATTACGATCTGAGTCCCTCGGCTTTTTGATGCCCAGCTTCTGCATGCGGGAGCGAAGTGTATTGGGATGCAAGCCCAGTAGGGCGGCTGCCCCTTTTGGACCACTAATTACCCAGGAGCAATTGTCCAGGGTTTCGATGATATGGCGGCTTTCCACTTCAGCCAGGGTCAAGCCCTCCCAGGACTGCACATCTGCATGGAGTTCAGTGTGTTGAAAGGGCTGCGGAAGTCTCAGCGAATCGCCCTTGGACGTAATGACTGCTCTCTCGATCACATTCTGGAGTTCTCGGATGTTACCCGGCCAGTCATAACTGTTTAACTGGTCGAGGAAACCCTTGGGAATCGTTTCGACGGCCTTGCCATACTTTCTGGCGAACTCCTTGACGTAATGAGTAATCAGTAGCGGGACATCTCCATGGCGGGTACGCAGCGGCGGTACAGATATCGGGAAAACGCTGAATCGAAAATAGAGATCACCTCTAAACCTGCCTTCAGCTACTTCCTTTTTCAGGTCACGATTCGTTGCCACAATGATGCGGACATCGACTTCGGTAGTGACTTCGCTTCCCAACCTTTCAAACTTCCCTTCCTGAAGGATTCGCAATAACTTCGGTTGTGTTTCCAGGGGGAGTTCCCCCACTTCGTCCAAGAAGACCGTTCCACCGTCGGCCAGCTCAAATCGACCTTTTCGATCCCTGTCTGCACCCGTATAGGCTCCCTTTACGTGTCCGAAGAGCTCACTATCCAGAAGGGTTGGCGGGAGCGTCGCACAATCGACTTTCAGCATCGGGCGATTTCTTCGAGGGCTCCTGGCATGGATCGCCTGGGCCACAAGTTCTTTGCCGACTCCGGTTTCTCCCTCCAGGAGGGCTGTTGCCTCGGTTGGGGCGACTTCCTGAATGCGTTGGAGCACATATTTCAGGGCGGGGCTCTCCCCGATGATCTCTGGGAAGCCGGTCCCTCGGCTGACTTCCTCCAGTAATGAGAGGTTCTCCTCTTTCAGCTGATCCTTCAGCTCCTCCAATTCTCTTATCGAGCCCTTGAGTTTTGTCTCGGCTTCCAGACGGTCACTGATATCGGCGCAAATGCTCAATGTACCCGCGAACTTCTGGTCGGCGTCTTCCAACGAAACATTTGACCAGGCAACGGTCCTCTCTTCCCCACTACTGGTGAGTATCGGGTTCTGCACGTGATCGGAAATCTCGCGAGATTTAAAGACCCTCTTCGTTTTCACTCGGTACGATTCGGGCAGGAAATCCTGAAACCAACTACGCCCGAGGACTTGCTCGCGTTTAAAGCCAGTCAACTCGGAGAAGTATGGATTAACATAGTTCACAACACCGCGTGGATCCAAACCGACAATCGCCAGGCGAACCTTGTTACAAAGAGTTTTCCAGCGCTTCTCCTGAGCCGTTACCTGCCGAGAAAGAACGGAGACAAGGAGGACATCACTGATGAGTTCCCAACTCATGATCAAGACAAATCCGATGTAGCCGTAAGTGAACAAATAAGGAAGGTCAAGGATACCGAAGTCCACCAGTGTGCCCTGAATCGCACAGAGTGCGAGTATGCCTAGGCTGACTCCCAGCATAGCTGCTCGCTTTCTGTGGTGCTGCGACATCAAGTGGCGGACTCCAAGGCCTCCGAGGGCAAAGAAACCGAGCATACCCCCGTCTGTCACCGCTCTCCATCCGGAGGCGGGACCCACCGGTAAGCTAATTGTTTCGCCCCAGGGCAATTCGACAGTCTTCGTCCCGGTTATTTCGCGAAACAGGATTCCCCCATCTGAAAAGACCTGGAATAGAAGCCCCAAGGCAAAACAACCCGTGACGAGAAGAGGTAGCCAACGGTTAGAGAGATCAGCAAAGAACACGATGAACCATACGGACGCAAGCCAGAACAAGGCTTCGCCACAAAGCATCCATCGAAGTGCCAGCCGAAAATCCTCAAGTGTACCGGCCTTATGCACCCACGGTTGAAGCATCGTCGCCGCACTGATCATCAGCGCAGTCAAAGAAAAAGCAAGTTGAGTGTGGGAACGCGGTTGGGAGAGGCGGAGCCCAAGATGTAAGAGACCTATTGTCAGACACATCGCACCCCCAACCAGGGGCACCACGACCATCGGCGTCAGAGCGTTACCTCCACCCATTATCGATCCTCATTAAGATTAGTGTCTGATCGGCTCAAAATGAGTCTCGATTTTAGTAGTCCCCCTTGATGCGGGTCAACTGCAGTGCCAAGGAGAGAAATGAACCGTCCCAGCTTGGAGAATTCAAAGCGTCACCACCAAGACACCAGGGACACCAATAGTTCTTGGTGTACTTCGTGTCCTTGGTGGTTAAAATCCCTAGTTTGTACCTGTCCCCATCTCCCTCGGCGCCAATCTCGGCAATCTTGCCATCGCGCTGGAAGATTGCGCCGTCCTCGATGACCTCTGCCCGGTCGTTATCGATGACCCGGCCAATGATGTACTTACCGCGAATCAGTGAAGATGACATTCTCTGCGGCCCTCCGTGTCGTAGACAAATAACGAACGTATCTTGTCCCAAAAATCACCGCCCAGAACGAACAGGCTAACCAGCAACAGCAGGTCGCCGACAATGGCATACGTGAACTCGTTAGCTGCGTAGCCAGGGATCAAATTGGCCGCATACGGCGCAAGCCAACCGAAAACAACAGGCACGGCGAACATCACAAGGCCGATAGTGTAGCGGGTGCGACTGACCTCAACCGGTGGTCCGTACTGCTTGAGGAAGCCGAAGACGCGGTTCTTAATATAAG
>JAUWTT010000501.1 GCA_030614585.1 Acidobacteriota bacterium | reverse complement strand
TCAAACCGCACAGAACTTGGCTGTGGACTCAATACCGTCTCAATAGAGGGAGACCTGACTCAACCCCTCATCGACGAGAGCAATTGGGATGGGGTCGGATGAAACTTCTCTTGGACACGTGTACGATCATCTGGGCTGTTTCCCAGCCGGAGTCCTTGTCAGATCACGCGCGAGCAGCACTTACTGCACCCGAGAACCAGGTCGCTTACTCGCCGCTCAGTTGTGCCGAAGTCGCCTGGGCTTCAGAGCGAAGGCGAATTCGCATCGATCGCCACTGGAAACGATGGTTTCGACATTACACCGATCTCAACGGTTGGAATGAGGTCCCGATCGATCTCTCGATTGTTGAAGAGGCTTACTCACTCCCCGAACCTTTCCACGCTGATCCGGTGGACCGGATGCTGGTAGCCACTTCCAGGATGAACAGCTTCACGTTGGTCACTGCGGACAGGAAGATCCTTGAATACCCGCACGTGAAATCCCTTTGGTAAGTCCGTGAAACCCGGCTGGAAACTCCTTGTAACAGGTTTGGGAAGATCTTGAAGTGACAACCAAGGATGGTTGTCTTACCGTGCCACAAGACTCAAGACCCAAGACCTCCCCAAGACCCAAGACGTCTTACTCAAACTGGCTCTTGAACTTCTCAAAACTCGCTTCGAGCTCGCTTAGCTGAGCTTCAAGAGTTTGGACGGCTTCTTCAAGAGCTGCGATCCGTTCATTCTCAGCTCGGACTTGAAGCATGGCAGGTTCAGCTGGAAGTACTGCCGGGGCACTCTCAATCACGGGTTCGCCACTCAAAAGGTGCATGAACCGGTTTTCTTTGTGGCCGGGTTGGCGCGGTAGCTCCACTACGAAGTTCCCCTGGCCATGGTCTTTGAGTTTGTGGAGAGTCTCTTCCACTTCATCCAGGTTGTGAAAGGCGAACATCCGCCCTGTTCTGGTTCTCAATTCCCCAGGCGTCTGTGGTCCACGCAGGAGGAGTCCGCATAACACCGCGATTTCCTGCGGCGTCAGTTCCCATACCTCTGCCGCCTTATGCTCATATTTCGGAACCCGACTTCCTGCCAGGTAAACCTCCCGGCCGAGATGCTTAGTCCGGAGGTGATCCAACGCGCGTGCGACATCGGTGTCGTCTATCGACATTACCGGTAAGCGGTTGGATTTCTGGTTGCAGGCAGCGGTCAGGGAATTCAATGTCAGAGGGTAGTAATCCGGCGTCGTTAGCTCCTTCTCAATCAGACAACCAAGCACCCGGGCCTCAATATCGTTTAGTTGAATCTCCATACTCACCTTAGCTTCTGCGCCTATATTCTAGGTCGGGTTAGTCCGCCTCCCTCGCCACAGCACCCTTGCTGTGCAGGCTCCTACAAATTTGTCTTATTGACAATGAAGGCTCTCGGATTGCACTGATAGGTGCTGATTGTTCCCTCTTGATCGACTTCTACAATTCGGTAGCCTCGGTAATTTGTGCCCCAACTCCCTCCCATATGGCCGTCAAAAAGGTAGGCCCTCTCATTGGCGTAGATGAAAGTGTCGATGGCATGGTCGTGGCCGTGGAAGACCGCTGCGACATTTGGAGTTGACTCTAGCAGAGAGGATACCTCGGGGCTGTCGATCCCATGCTGTGTAACCTTGCGCTGGCTGATATGGAAGAAGGCGAAGATATGCCGTTTCTCCCGATAGTGAGACAACCTCTCTTTCAGCCAATCGATATTCACCGAGAGGTACTCGCCTTCAACGTTTGATGTCGTTCCAATCAGGAAAGCACTGTCCCCCTTTTCAAAGTCATGGTTTTCGCCGTAACCCCAGACCTTCTCCCACTGTTCAGCTGAAGTCATGTCGTGGTTACCCTTGGCGGTGAAATAGGGGACATCAAGCCGATCGTAGTACTCTTTAACCTGGGGCAGAAACCTGGGCTCGTTATGAATCAGGTCGCCATTGAAAATGACGAAATCGAGGCCTTTGCCTCGGTTCTCTTCGTTGAGCCATTCCATCATTTCTTCATGGAACTTCACGAAATTGGTTTCCGCCTGGCCAAAGTGCCCGTCTGAGGCAATTGCAAATCGAAGAGGTGTTGGGGGAGGGGGCTGTGCCACACTAGCAGATTGAACGGTCGAAAGGACTGTTGAGGCACAGACCGCTGTAGAGGCCGCCTTGATGAAGGTTCGTCTGGTGGTTTTCTTTGACATGATTCACTAGGAATAGCAGAGATTGAGTCTTTTTCACAAGGATTTGTCTGGGTCCTGGAGGGGCGAGTGGGATGAATCTCGGTATTTATTGCTGATAATGTCAATGTTCTATCTCAGAAAAATTAACAATTTTAGAGATTCTGAGCGTTTGATCTGCTACTCTCTGAGTCGGTTCTGAAACTTAGTGTTGGGGGGTAAAAAGAACAAGGAGATGAAAAATGAACAGGATGCGCGCGTTCCTCTGTACTATCTGCTTTATCTGCATTTCACTTGCTCCCCTTGGAGCCGCCAAGATTGAAAACAGTACCCAGGAGCTTCGGACTCAGCTCGGAGATCTTACAGTTGCAACCAGGTCTTCCCTTTCTGAGGTCGTCTATGAGTTGAAGTCTGAGGGTGACTATGAACGAGCTGCGGTGCTGGAATCTGTGGTTCGCGAACTCGAAGGATTTGAAAGCGATTTACCCTCAATTACTGACGAGTCGATTGAATCGATGAGGCCTGCTATGGAGAGGCTGATGGGGTTGAGCGATCGGTTGAATTCAGAAGAAGCCCTGACCTCTATTTCTTCATCAGACCGAAGACGAATCGAGTATCTCGTTTCACCAGACCCTGAGTTCCAGGCTCCCTGCACCGACCCGAACAAAGATGCTCGCTGCAGTGATTTTTGTCCGGCCGCCGGATACCCCGGCGGGGGCTCAATTGCGATGACTGTGATCGATACCATCGTACAAGGGCTGAATTGGCTCCTGGATCACTTCAACGATCGTGACTATAAGGGAGATTCCGGCTGGCAAGATCCGGGCTTACAGATTCCCAATGTTCAATACCCGAAAGGTGTTCCTGGGGAACTTTGGTGCAACCTGATTCAATCGGAGATGGACCATATCGTGGATTTGGTACCCGACACGATCGTGTCCCTTAGCGCCGGTGTCTCTATCGGGATCGAGGTCTCAATCGCAGTCGATATCCCGAATAAGTGGGACATCATTTTCAAGATCCTTGCCCAGGATAACCGGCGGGAGTGTAACGAAGCCCATTGGAACAACACCGAAGCGGATGTCTGTCAGCTCGAGTCTATTGCTATCGCCACGGAGGATGCGCTCCAGGTTCTTCAATCGTCCCTGATTCAGCACGATTCAGACGTGAAGACGCAGGTTCAAACCCATGACGAAGATGTTAAAGCTGCTCTGGATGAGATTCAGGCGAAGCTGGCCAATCTGAAGGATGGCCAACTCGTAATCCAGGAGCTGCTGAACACACCTCAAGGACAAAGGGAAGAGTGGCCTGTCAAGCCGCCCAAGGAATGACAAATGTCAAGTGTCAAATGACAAATGACGAACTGTGAATCCTCGACTTCGAAGGGGTTACGTGGTAGATCTGGGGCGGAGTGAAAGAGCCTGGGATTTGTTCTGATACGCCGCCCCACATCAAGAGCATCTGTGTCTTCTGCGGTTCCAGTCGAGTTGTGTCTGAGGATTATTTGACTGCTGCCCGAGACTTGGGTGCCGAGATTGCAGATCGAGGACTCTCCCTTGTCTACGGTGGTGCACGCATCGGGCTCATGGGAGAAGTCGCTGACCGAGCCCTGGCCCACGGTGGAAATGTGATTGGAGTTCTCCCTGAGAGAATGGTTTCAAGGGGAAT
>JAUWTT010000188.1 GCA_030614585.1 Acidobacteriota bacterium | reverse complement strand
TTTCAGAGAATAGAGAGCCAGCCATTAATTATTTTTGTAATTCCGCAAATCCTTAGTTGACCCTATTCGCAATTTGGACCTATACTGAGGGCATTCTGATTCCACATGGAAGGGCATTTGTCTGATGATGGAAGCTGAAACCATGTTTGCTGTTGTGTCGATGGGATGTTGATTCCCGTGACTGACGGATTGGAGTTAGTTTAGACGGGTAAGACGTGGGCAACCCGGTCTGTGACCGACCGGGCTCTTTGAGCTTTCGATTGGGGGGTTTTTGGACGAGAGACGCCGTTTTGAGAGATGGCCTTGCTGGATGCCTTGCCAATGTGAGTGTGAGGGAGGGTCCGAAGCATTCGGAGGGTTAGTCGAAGATTTGTCCCTCGGTGGGGTTGCTGTTGTGGACCCGACCAATATCCCCCGGAGAGGCGCAGCTGTACAGGTGACCTTACGACCGGACAAGGAGGCGGTGACTCTTAAAGGCCGTGTCGTCTATGTCAAGGCGTCAAAGTCTGGTGTTGGTTCCCTGAAGGTTGGAGTGCGGTTTCATGGCCGGCTCTCTGAAAAGAGAGAACTATTGTCCGATTTCCTTCCGAGACCTAGCCCGTCTACCCTCCTCACCAAGGTGTGAGAAACGTCTCATTCAATGTCAAGCGCCGTGTTTCTCGGAGCCGGGAGACGAGTCACTTCTGCGCCAGTTTCAAAGCCTTCGCCAGGGCATTGTCGAGCCCTTCGCTCTGAGTTCCACCGGCCTGGGCACGGTCTGGCGTGCCTCCCCCTCGTCCGTTAATCAGGTGAACGGTCTGGGAAACCCAATCCCGCATGTCATATTCTTCGAGACCCTGAGACCGGGCAAAGAGCATCGCCGGTCTCGGGCTGCGTGTTCCGAACAGAACGATCCAGTCCTCACCAGATTCCAGGATCAGTGTCGCGACTCTGTTCAGACTCTTTATGTCGAGTTCCTGCCAGATTTTCACCGCGATCCTGGCGCGACCCTGAGTAACACAGTTGTCCACTAGCTGAGAGGCTTCGATTGTGAGGAGTTTGTTTTCTAGCGCCTTAACTTGTTGCCGGAGTTCTCGCTCCCGCTCGATCTGTTTCTCTACGGTGCTCACGACGTCTCTGCCCGAGGTCGAATACATGCGTGAGAGACGGTACACCGCACGGTTTTTCCAGCGGTAATCTCTAAGGGCTCTCCAGCCGCAAACGAACTCAACACGCACCTTTTTTCTCACTCGCTCCCACCGGAGAATCTTGATAGGACCAACCTCTCCTGTTCTGTTGCAGTGAGTCCCTCCGCATGGAGAGAAGTCGAAATCCTCGATTTCTATAACACGAATTTTTCCACTCCTCTCAGATTCTCCTCTCAGTGGCAGATCCTGTTGATCTCTCGGATCGACAAAATGAGTACGTACCTTCCGATTCTGAAAAACGATCTGGTTTGCTGAATCTTCAGCGCCGTACAATTCCTCCTTAGTCAGGCTCTCCAGCGACAGGTCGATGGTTGAGGAAGTGCTGCTCAGATGAAACGATTCTGTGTTGCCGTTGAGTTCCCGCAAAAAGGCTTGGGAGAGGATGTGTTGACCCGTATGCTGCTGCATATGGTCGAAGCGACGATCCCAGTCTATCTGGCCTTCCACCTGATCGTGTTCCTTGAATCGGTCTTGCTCAAGGACATGAATGATGTCATCGTCCCGTTGAACAACAGCGACGACTGCGATTCCCTTTAAGTGGCCTCGGTCTGCCGGTTGGCCTCCCGATTCAGGGTAAAAACAGGTGCTTTCCAGCCTGACGGCAGGGCTACCTTCCCAAAGGAGTCTCTCAACAACACGAGAGGAAAACTCTTGCAAATATGCGTCCGTGTAGTAAATTCGTTCGGTCATCGTTGGTACCATGCCGCGGCGACGAAACAACCTTTGAGATGGTATCGGAGAAGGCATCAGAAGAACAATAGTGGATGAAACGAGCAGAACACAGTCAGGGCGGATACATCCGGGGATGCAGCAGCCAGTTGGTGAGAAATGCGGGCTAAGATCGAGTCAACCTGAAGCAGACAGGAGGGTCCAGTCATGAGCACGGGAGGGAAGTCGCGGCTGGTCGAACGGTTGGACGCAATGTATGAGTTTGACCGTGAACCGGTGACAGAAAAGAAGTTGCACGGTTTCTCGAGCTTCCTTGGAATGTATGCGGGGGAACATGTTGCAGGTACCGAGTTCGTAATTGGTCCACTTTTCGTGGTTCACGGAGTAGCTGCCGGCGACCTCTTCCTCGGTCTACTGGTCGGAAATCTGCTGGCGGTCCTCAGTTGGACCTTTGTTTGTGCCCCGATTGCTGTAAGAACCAGGTTGACTCTTTACTGGCAACTGCGGAAGATTTGTGGGCCGTATCTGACCTACTTATATTCGATCGTGAATGCCCTGATGTTCTGTTTTCTGGCAGGGGCAATGATCTCGGTTGCGGCGACAGCGGTGGGTCTTCCTTTCGGCATGCCGATGCCCGAACTCACCGACCGATATCCCACCAGTGTTACCTGGGTGGTTATTGTATTCCTCGTGGGTGCCGTCGTTACGACCTTGGCAATCCTCGGTTTCGAGAAAATATCCAGATTCTCACTAATCTGTGCCCCGTGGATGTTCCTGGTTTTTGTGGCAGCTGCAGTCGCGGTTCTGCCCGACTTGGGTTGCACTTCCTTTGGTCAGTTCTGGGAGGTAGCCAACGAGAAAATCTGGACCGGAGTGGTGGTGGAGGGACAATCGAAATTTACCTTCTGGCATGTGATGTTCTTTGCCTGGTTCTGTAACCTGGCAATGCATATCGGGATGTCGGATTTGACCATATTCCGATACGCGAAGAAGTGGTCTTATGGACTGGCCTCTGCCCCTGGGATGTATCTTGGGCACTTCGTGGCCTGGATTGCATCCGGAATTCTGTGTGCTGCCGCAGCCGGATCCGTTGCACCCGGCCCAATTGCGTACATGGGAGCGGGTGTAGCTGGAGCTGTATGTGTCGTGGTTGCCGGATGGACAACCGCCAACCCAACATTGTATCGAGCCGGCCTCGCTTTTCAGGTTGCAACTCCCAACTGGAAACGCTGGAGGGTGACACTGTTTACCGGAGTGGCGACCACAATTGCTGCGTGTTTTCCCGCGCTGGTGATGCAGTTGTTGGACTTTGTGGCGCTCTATGGCCTGATCCTCATGCCGATGGGCGCTGTGATTTTTACCGACTTCTGGATCTTCCCCCGCCTTGGGCTGCAGCGTAATTACGCTGAGACCAATGGAGGCTTGTTCCGGTGGCCGGCGTTTGTGGCCTGGGTGGGTTCAGTCGCGATCGTCTTTCAAATGCCTTTGGAAATCTATTTCAAAGCTCTACCAGCCTGGTTCATCGCCATTGCCTTTTACACGCTGTTGAGTATGGTCGAACAAAGACCTCGCGCAAAGGTTGAGAATCCGGAGGTACAACCATGAAAACGATATTGAAGTTGGTGTCTCTCGTCGGTTTGGTTTTGACTGTACTGCCTGCCTTGCTGGTGATGGTCGGCTCGATTCGATGGGAGACTCACGCCCTCCTGATGTTTGTTGGGATGGTGGTCTGGTTCTCAAGCGCTCCATTTTGGATGAAGACGATGGAATAGGAGATTCTCAAGTAGTTTTTCGTTGGAAGTTGTCCTTGTTCACGAGGATCACAGGCTGACAAGGACGTCGTTCGAGATCGCTGTTGTGCCAAACCTGGAAGGCATTGCCCCTGGCGAGCGTAGATCATGAACATGTCGATCACGGAGACCTTGATCCGATCCGCTGCTGCTGCTCTGGTGTTTTCCTTCGCCGCATCATGCGGAGTTGGTGAAATTGAAGACGATGGAAGCTATGCCGGACTACCTCATGTCCTGGCCAGGGACCGATCTCGAGTCCTGTCGGACGTTCAATACCGACTGAAATTCTTACTTCCTGAACAGCGTGAAGCGAGTGTTGAGGGTGTAGCCACTCTAGAGTTCTCTCTGAAAGATCGAGTCGATTCGCTGGTGCTGGACTTTCGGGCTCCGACCGAGTATTTGGGCGCAGTGTCCGTCAACGGCGAACCATGTAAATGTGAGTTCTTGCGAGGGCAGATCTTTTTGCCTGGCGAACTGTTGAGGGCCGGTACGAATCAGGTAATCCTGGAGTTTCGAGCCGACGATGTGGCTCTGAACCGGCGGGAGGATTATCTTTACACCCTTTTTGTGCCGGATCGTGCAGCAACCGCATTTCCCTGTTTTGATAAGCCGGACCTGAAGGCGGTGTTCCGCCTCGAGTTGGAAGTCCCCGCTTCGTGGACAGCGGTTTCGAACGCTGCAGTGGTAGCCGAAAAACCGGCAGGGGACCGAAGGTCGATGCTGTTTGGCGAAACGGAGCCAATCAGCACCTACCTGTTTGCTTTTGCGGCAGGGGATTTTCAGGTCGAGAACTACGAGTTGCTGGGACTTCAGGTAAGGATGTTTCATCGGGAATCCAGGCGTGAGATGCGATTGGCGAACCTCGAGGCAATCTTCCAGCTCCACAGCACAGCACTGTCGTGGCTGGAGGAATACACGGATATTCCCTATCCATTCAGCAAGTTTGATTTTGTTGTGATACCCGACTTTCAGTTTGGGGGCATGGAACACCCGGGCGCAGTCTTCTACAAGGCCTCGCGACTTTTTCTCAAGGAAACAGCGACTCAAAATGATTTGTTAGGGAGAGCAAGCCTGATAGCCCACGAAGTAGCGCACATGTGGTTCGGGGACCTGGTGACCATGAGCTGGTTTGACGATGTGTGGATGAAGGAGGTATTCGCCAACTTTGTGGCAGCGAAGGTTGTGAATCCCTCGTTCCCTGATGTGCAGCACGACTTGCGATTCTTCCTTGAACATTACCCCGCAGCGTATGCGATTGATCGCTCCTCCGGCACCCATCCCATCCGGCAGGAACTAGCCAACCTGAACGAGGCAGCAAGCTTGTACGGCGCGATTATTTATCAGAAAGCCCCCATTGTCATGCGCCAACTCGAGGCTCTGGTCGGAGCCGAGGAGTTTCGACAAGGTATGAGGGAGTATCTCGAGGAGTTCAGGTTCGGCAATGCCTCCTGGCCGGACCTGATCGAAATCCTGGACAAACACTCGAAGGAAGATACCCGTGCCTGGAGCCGTGTGTGGGTGGAAGAGGAAGGTCGGCCGGCCGTGTCAATCGAAATAGAAGCTGACGCCGATGGCGTAATCAGGCAGCTGGCTCTGAAACAACGAGATCCCCTCGGGCGTGATCGAGTGTGGCTTCAGCCGATGACTGTTTTCTTGGGCGATCCACGACAGGGTGAGTATTTTCCGATTTGGACGAGGGGGGTGATCAGCGAGATCCCTGATGCTCAGGGAGGGCGCAGAGATGGAGCCATCCTCGTGAACGGGGCAGGTTGGGGGTACGCTCTCACCATTCTGGACCCGGGTAGCCAGAGACTATTGTTAAGCGAGTTACCTCGCTTTCAAGAGCCAATGATCCGAGCGGTTGCACTGGTCTCCTTGTGGGACGGGTTACTCGAAGGGTTCGTGAAACCATCCGACTTTGTCGATCTTGGGTTTAGAACACTGGCGGTCGAACAGAATGAACTCATCTTGCAGCGGTTGTTGGATTATCTTGAGAAAACCTACTGGAGGTTCATTGAAGACCAGGAAAGAAAAGAGGTGAGCAAGCGCTTCGAAACCACCTTGTGGACGAGGCTTGAAGGGGCGCAAACGACAACCGCCAAAGCTCTCTTCTTTCAGGCATTTTGCTCGATTGCGAGGAGTGAAGAGGCTATTGAGAAACTCATTAGTCTCTGGGAAGGCAGCAGTGAAATCGCCGGTCTTGAGATTGGTGAGATGGACCGGATTGACCTGGCATTTGAGTTGGCGTTAAGAGGGGTCCCGGAGAGTCGTGACATGCTACTGAGGGAACTTGAACAGCAGGATGATCCGGAGCGTCGGCAGCGCATCGAATTCCTGATCCCATCGGTTTCATTTTCTGTCGAGGATAGAAGGCAGTTCTTCCAGAGTCTGGCAGAAGTGGAGAACCGAGTGTATGAAACGTGGGTTTTGGAGGGCCTTCGATACCTGCATCATCCTTTGCGGGCGGAGGAATCTATAGACCTGCTCGAGCCGGGACTTGAGCTGCTGCTGGAGGTAGAACAAACCGGCAGCATCTTCTTTCCGAAGCGATGGGTGGATGCCCTGTTCTCGGGTCACCGGTCTCAGGAGGCGGCAGCGACCGTTGACAATTTTCTGAAAGGGCGACCTTCTTACCCACAGCGGCTGGTGTTGAAGATCCGCCAGTCCGCGGATCTACTGTATCGAGCCGCAGGCCGGCGGTGAGCTAATCTAGATTACGTTCTTATACGTTTTCTTGCCCGTTTTCCGATAGCCGTTGGTCGGAGTCACCTTATGTTGACCACGCCCCATTGCGACAATACCTGTCCTGACCATCTCAATGATTCCAACGCTGCGAAGAAGCTCAGTGAAGCTCTCGACCTTATCTTCTTCGCCGGTGATTTCGACGATCACCGAGTTTTGTGCTACATCCACTACGCGGGCCCGGAAAATATCACAAAGTTGCATGACTTCGGGTCTCTTTTGCCCATCGACCTCGACTTTGATCAGAGCCAGATCACGTGTCACTGCGGGCTTGTCGTGAAGATGCTCGACGTGGACTACGTTAGGGAGTTTGTACAGGGATTTCTCAACTTTTCTCGCCTCTGCTTCGGTTCCCTCAATCAAGATGGTCATGCGAGACAGATCCGGGGTCTCGGTTCTCCCAACGGTCAAGCTGTCAATGTTGAAGTTTCTCCGGCGAAAGAGGCTGACGACCCTATTCAAAACTCCAGGCTTGTTCTCAACCAGTGCACTCATGGAGTACTTCATTTGTGTCTCACTCCTTTTCGGAAGATGCGGTAACCGCCAAAGGGCGCCGAATCATGTTATGTAGAGCCGCGCCCGCCGGGACCATTGGATACACGATGTCGTGTTTCTCAACGACATATTCGATCAGGACCGGCCCATCCTGATGGCCTCTGGCAAAGTCTACGGATTTCGGGACTTGGTCACGCGCTGTGACGCGCATGCTGGGTATGCTGTAAGCGTCAGCCAACTTGCAGAAGTCAGGACTTGCCATAGGGGTAGCATGGTAGCGCTCTTCGTAGAAGAACTCCTGCCACTGTCTGACCATGCCCAGGTAACAGTTGTTCATAATGGCTATGTTGACGTTCACCTTCTGCTCTACGGCCGTGGCCAGTTCCGCCATCGTCATCTGGAACCCGCCATCACCAACGATGGCCCAAACCTCCTCATCCGGAAGGCCCATTCGAGCTCCGATAGCTGCCGGGAATCCGAATCCCATCGTACCAAGGCCCCCGCTCGTAATCAGCGTTC
>JAUWTT010000292.1 GCA_030614585.1 Acidobacteriota bacterium | reverse complement strand
GTCTCGGAGTCTCGAGGGCTCGGGGGCTCGAAACCGCTGGATTCACCACCAAGGCACCAAGCCCACCAAGATGGCAAGTGCAAGTCGATTTGAACACTTGGTGCCCTTGGTGTCTTGGTGGTGTGAATTCCCCGATTAGCGGCTCTAGCCATTTGGGGCGGGCACGTAGACATCCAGAGTTTCGCTCGCCATTTCGAAGTGCCGCGGGAGAGTGCCTGCCAACTCACCATCCAGCTGCACAACTACATTGGGTCCACCAGTCACCTCTAACTCACGAGTCTTTCTGTAAACGACATCGGGGTAACTCAGATGTTTACCCCGGAGACTTCCCCACAGGTATTTCAGATAACGAAAATGGTTCCTGGCACTGAACAGACACACGTCCAGGGTATCGTCGAAGACGTTTGCTTGTGGCGTGACACGCAAATGACCGCCATACAAACGGGAATTCGAAATCACCGCAAAAGTAGCGGTGTGCAGTTCTTCGCCAATCTTGACCTGGAAGACCGGCATTGAGTAGCTCCAAAATCGAAGAAAGCCTGTGATCCAGAAAGCTCCCACTCCCAGGAACCGCTTCAGCGATGGACCGACCTGGCGAAGGAGATAACCATCCAGGCCCACGCCTGCCATCAGGTGGAAGTACCTGCCATCAGCTTTGCCCAAATGAAGTTTCCTCGTCCTTCCAGTTCGCAAGACCTGTAGGGCAGCCAAAGGATCTCTTGGAATCAATAACTCTCGGGCTAGAACGTTAGCTGTTCCAATCGGAACGATTGCCATAGGCACAGCGGCCTCAATCGCATCCTGCAAGGTGTCGTGGATGGTGCCATCCCCGCCACAAACGATCAAGAGGTCCTTTTCGGCTAAATTCAGCCTGCGCTTCTGGCCATTGCTCGAGTGCTGAACCTCGGCATCAATCTCCAACTCCCGCAACCGCTCAACAATCAACTCGAGCCCTTCTTCTCCAAGGGCTGCTCGACCCGCTTTCGGGTTATATACAAGTAAGGCGCTTCTCGACATTTTTCCTTCTACCCAAAAAAACTATATCTTCGAAAGAGCCCCAACGAATTAGTCTAGTAAGGCTAGGGCTCCATCCAGTAGCCGAGACTCGATTAAGCAATTGTCGTACCAAAAGGACCGAACCACGTCTTTCAGATCGACAAGTGAGATTCAGCCAGCAACGGAAGGGTTCCCAAAAGTCCGTTCTTGTTCTGGGATCTGATCCAACTGTCGAAGGTAGGTGTCACGAACCGCAATAAATTCATCCATATGCTTCTTCGAAACACCCGTATCGGAGGGTAAGGCGACATACTTCTTGGGGTTGATGAAGCGCCCGCGCTTATCCTGAATCCGATAATCAAGATGGGGCCCGGTGGTCCTCCCGGTAGCGCCGACTCGTCCGATCGCCTGGCCCTGGGCAACACTCTGTCCCGACTTGACCAGAATCTTGGAAAGATGGAGGTAGTACGTAACATACCTGTTGGGGTGCCGAATCTTGACGAGTCTCCCGTTCGCTCCTTTCCAGCCGGCGAAGACAACTCTCCCACTGGCAGAGGCTAGTACAGGCGTGCCGTGAGGAGCCGCGTAGTCAACCCCGTAATGGGGCATCCGCTTCTTAACCACCGGATGAAACCTCGAATGAGAAAAGCCTGAAGAAATTCGATAGTCAAACTTGAAAGGAACTTTCAGGAAAGCCTTTTTGACACCTTTCCCATCGTAATCGTAATACTTCTTCTTCCCTGTGACCGGATCCTCAAAAAGGAACGCATAAAAGTCTCTGCCGCCATGGTGAAACTGGAGAGACTGGATCTCCCCATACTTCACAAACTCCCCTTCGTGGTACTTCTTCTCAAACACAACTTTGAAAGAGTCGTTGGGCTGAATAGCGGTAAAATCAACGTCCCACTGCATCACGTCGATGATTCCCATAATCAGTCCAGGAGTCTCACCAAGGGAAATCAGAGTGTTCCATAGACTTTCCGAGATCCTGCCAAACACTCTCTCCTGGGCAGTATGGAGTTCCCGTTGCCTCATCTCAGCGGAATACTGATCTCCGCTCGAAGTTACAACCAGACACTTCTCATCATCTACGTCATACTCGAGTTTCCTGAACCGCCCGTCCCCGAACGTCTCGATGACCACTCTGTGGCCTGCATCCACGCGGTTGAGATCATGCACGTCTTTGGTGCCCTGAATCAGTTGGTGAATGTCATATGGAGTGAAACCGTGGTCGAGCAGGAAATCCTGCAAAGTGGAATTGGGCGGGAACTGACCTTCTACCCTCTCAACCCGGTACTCCAGCGGGACATTGGGACCAAAAAAGTCCCCATCCTTGAGGGCAAAACCCTCTTCATCTCCATAATCAACCTTCCCGGAGTCAACGAAAAAGAGGGTTAAGAATCCACCAACCACCACAGCTGCTGTTAACGAGCAAAGGAGCTTCCAATTAGCCTTCATTTAGAGTTCCTTGTCCGCATCTGTCAAAGCTTCGAGCTTCGCACTGAGCAGCTCTTCCACAAGAAGAGGCAGCAACCCGCTAACGGTCCCTCCCAGGGAGGCCACCTCCTTCACAAGAGAAGAACTTAAGTATTCGTAGGCCTCCGCCGGCACCAGAAAGACAGTTTCAATTGAACCTGCCAGGCGCCGGTTCATGAGCGCCATCTGAAACTCATAATCGAAATCAGTAACAGCACGAATCCCTCTCAGGATTACACTCGCACCCCTGGAGGTCGCATAATCCACCAATAGTCCATCAAACTGGTCAATCTCGACATTATCCCACTGCCTCGTGACATCTCGGAGCATCTCTATCCGCTCTTCAATCGTAAACAAGGGGTTCTTGTCCTGATTGACCGACACGGCCACTACCACTCGATCAAAAATCGACCTTCCTCTTTCAACAATATCGAGATGCCCGTTTGTCACTGGATCAAAGGAACCCGGGTAAATTGCACTAATCTCTTGTGTCATAGAAACACAATTATCGTACGCAGCACAGACTCAAAGCAATTTTGGGGCGAGATCTAAGCCGGATAACGCCTGCGTGGTAGACTTCTCGGGGATGATTTCAACACGAGTGCTTCTACTCGTAACGGCAAGCCTCCTTCTGCTTCCAGGGAGTTCGGTTCACGGAATCGATCTGGCAGGCGGAGGTCATATTGGATTGGCTGTGATCGGAGACGAGACGGTTCTTGGAACCGAGACAGGACCTGAATTTGGGGTTTGGCTCAATGTGTGGCCGACTGAGTTTCTAACAGTCTCCTGCGAGTGGGCTTACCTTCCCCGTGAGGACTTCACCTTCTCCAAAGACTCTATCCTTCTAGGTGAGGAAGAGCGTAACCGCCAATATGTTGATGTGACCCTCCAGATTCATTTCCTTCGTCGCGAACGTTTCAGCGTATTCGTGGAAGCCGGAGGAGGATCCCATTGGGACAACCGACACGTCATCAACCCGAATGGCTATCCAGGGTTTGAGGAGCAGGGAAAAGAGAGTACTCGAAATGGGGTATGGACGGTCGGAGGAGGAATACGCACTAAGCTGATTCCACACCTGAACTGGATCAACGAAGTGAAGCTTCATAACCTCGGTTCGAGTGACAGCTATGGTGTACGGTTTCTTACCGGCCTCACAGTTTCCTGGAAGTAAGGGGCTGGGATTTTCGATTTTCGATTGACGATTTTCGATTGGGAAAACAAACGCGGGGAATACGGTTCACGGAAAGGCCGCTAAGGGATTCATATCAAAAATCGTGCTTCCTTAGAGGTGCTCTTGGTGTCCTGGTGGTCTGAATTTTCGGGTTTTGACCAAAGAGAGGACAACTCAGCTCCGGCCGTTCGACAGAACCGCCAGGTTTCAAGCCTCAAGACCCTGGAGACTGGGGGCTTGCGGAACCACAAACTGAGAAGTGGGAATTGGGGCTTGGTACTTGGGACTTATCTGAAGAGATGCCCGTACAGGTGAACGATTCTCCTTAAGATCGGCATCATGTTCCGCCCCCCTTCGAGAGCATCGAAAGCGATTTCGATCCAGGTCTCCATCTCCTGAACCCAGACGATCTCGAAATCCGGCACAAGGCACCGACGAACGAACCATCTGTCTCCAGCCAGCTGAAGCTCCAACAGAATACGAAATCGCCTGTGAGGAACATATCTCCGAATCTGTGAAAGCAGCACCGAAAACGAATTCCTCTGCCGAAGAAATGCAATCCCTCTTGACAATGCCTCTGCCCCCTCCTAATCTATTCGTGTTGGTTTCCTACCATCTTTATAAACGCCTTTGACCTTCCATTCTGCGAATTGACATTACTTTGACCCTCATAAATGTGTGGGAGGAGAAGAAATGCGCTTTACGCGCAATGGTCAGAGCCGTCGTATCCGATTCAAGCAGCGTCGAGGATGTTCTCCAAGAGGCCTTCTTGCGAGTCCTGAAGACTCGAAAGAGCTTTGCCAACCAACAGGAAGCTTACAACTACCTGCGCCGCGCAGTCCTGAACACCTCCATCGACTCCTACCGAAGGGTGCAACGGCAAAATTCCAGATTCGATACTCGAAATGGTGAGCGCCGGACCCAGGGATATGCTGAAATCGGGGCTGATCCGTTAAGCCTGCTACTCATAAGCGAGGCTGCGGAAACACACAGCGATCTAGTCAACGCGGTCGAAAGGGCCCTGCGTTCGTTACCGCCGAAGCAACGGGAAGCTGTCGAGGTATTCTTCCGAAGAGAATCCACTTTGAAACTGAAAGAGTTCTGTCAGGAACAGGATGTTCCTTACTCCACTCTTCGCAGCCGCATGCTCCAGGGGATCGACCAGATTCGCGAATACCTGCGGCAACGAGGAGTCTCAGAATTTGGACAACCAAAGGAAAGATCCAATGATTTGCGAAGATTTAAAGCTCGCTGAGTTCTTGAGAGGTGAACTTGAACCTAACGAAACTCAAGGTGTCCTTCGCCATCTGGAGGGGTGCCAGGTCTGTCGTGAACGAATTCGTGTAATGGCCATCCTTGAAACCCGGTTCCAGGAGGAGAGTCACTTCAACAAACCTAAACCTCGGACGTATCTGGCCGCTGCAGCTGTACTCATCTTCAGTCTGGTTCCGCTGGCCTACTACTTTGCCGGAGGAGTCTCCCCGCTGTCGGAGGGAGAGGGTGTCCTCGCTGCAGAACCATATCCCTATTTTCCACTTGAGCTGCGTTCCGAGGGGACGAATTCCAATAACGACAGATTACGTGAAACAGCATTCGAGGCCTATGTCACAGGAGACTACTTGAGGGCAAACGTGATTCTCGAAGACCTGTTGTCTGGCGCGAAAGATCCGGAACTAACATTCTATCTAGGGGTGACTCACTACCTGCTAGGAAACAACCGACAAGCTTTGACACGTCTTCAGGAAGCGGTCAAAGACCCACGTTGGAAGGCTCCTTCACACTGGTACATGGCCAATCTTCTGCTTAGAGATGGCGAAAGAGCTTCGGCACTTAGGTTGCTCGAAGCTCTGCGAGACGGAGGAGACGAGTTTTCCGTGGAAAGTGCTGCATTATTGCGAGTTTCCCAACCGTGAAGCCGAATGGTCCGTCGAAGCAAGTGTCTGCCCCTCCGTGGCGCTGCGGGATGGGGAGTCTGGTTCTTGCGTTGGTCTTCCCTACCTTACTGGCAACTTCGCCTCTGGACACCTCCGCTCACGGAGATCT
>JAUWTT010000631.1 GCA_030614585.1 Acidobacteriota bacterium | reverse complement strand
GAGAACACCGTGATTGTTGGTTGTGTCGGGATATCCGGGAGCGTGACCATAGGTAAGAACTGCATCCTGGCTGGGCAGGCCGGCGTTTCCGACCATGTCACCATCGGGGATAACGTCATTGTGATGCAGAAGACTGCGGTTACCAAAGATATTCCCTCGGGCAGCCGGGTTGGCGGGCCCTATAGCCGGGATTACCGCAGCGAATTGAAGATCCAGGCCGTCACTCAGAAGCTTCCGGAGATCTACCAGGAGATCCGACGATTCCGCAAAATGATTAAGTGAATCGGTCACCCTCCTTCAGGGAACCTTTGCAGTATATCTACGTATGTAGTAGTGTATCTACCTGCGTAGAGAGCGAGGCTTATGAGAAGACAAATACCGGAACTCGGGCCACTGGAATTCAAGTTGTTGAGAACTCTTTGGAAAATCAGTCCAGCTTCTGCCAAGGAAGTTCGGGAGGAATACAACCGGAAATCTGGTAAGGACCTGAAGTATACGACAGTTATGACATTGCTGACGCGGCTCGCTGAAAAAGGTGTCCTCAAGGTGGATCGGGAACGTCAACCCTTCAAATTCGTACCAGCGGTAAGCCGGGAACAGATGCTGAGGCAGAGAGTCCACGAGTTCGTCGATATGTTTTTCGACGGTCAGCCCGTTGACCTCGCTGTGAGATTGGTTGAAGAAACTGATCTTTCGAAAGAGTCTTTAAGGAGGTTGGAAGAAACGCTGGAGCGTCACAAGAGCTTTCCCAGGTCTCGTGAGCACGGGGAGGATCTGAATTGATGTCAACGCCAGGGGCGGATAAGTTTGCCGATGTGCTGCTGCTGGTTCTTGTACATGGGACCGTGCTAGCGACGATGACATGGCTTCTCTGTGCGACATTCCTTCGCAGGGCGCGGCCTTCCCTGCATGCTGCACTGTGGACCGTTGTATTGCTGAAGTTCTTGATTCCTCCGGTCTTTCCAAGCTTGGTTTCTCTGAGCGGGTGGCTGTCTTCGGCTTCGTCGATACTTGGATTCTCTGGGTCGGTTGCCGGGGCTCAAGGAGGCGGGAGCGTTGAGGCAAGCCTGGACCTGTCGGCTACCGGTGCGACGCTCATTGGGTTCTCGCCTTACGCATCTTTGATTGGTTGGTTGCCAACCAGCTTCACCACATTGTGTGTGCCGGCCTATTTTGCCATCCTCGCGGTGCTCGTGGTGCATTCATCGGTGAGGACCTTGAGGGTCGCGAAGTATGTGAACGGGCTTCCCTCTGCCCCTCCGGAATTGCTCGCCAAGGTGAGAGGGCTGGCCGATGCGATTGGTCTCGGGCGGCTGCCGAAGGTTAAGAGCACTGAGGAGAACATCAGTCCGTTCGTGATTGGGGTCATTCGGCCCACCCTGGTTATTCCGAGTCGGCTTGGCCAGGCGCTTAGTCCGCAAGTGATGGATGCTATGGTTCTTCACGAACTTGCACATCTGAAACGCGGCGATCTCTGGATAAGGTGGATTCAAAGCATTGCGAGGCTGATTCTATTCTTTTGGCCTCCCGTCCGGTGGGTTTGCCGGCGTATTGAAAAGGCGATGGAGCAGGCATGTGACCTCTGGGCGATCCGGACCTCTCAAGTGCCTCCCCAGGAGTATGCCCGATCTTTGCTTGAGGTAGTTCGAAACATTGATGCATTACCGCCGATGACCAGGAGACTGGCCTTCGCGGGTAAGGAAAGTATCTTAGAGGAGAGATTTAAGATGTTGTTACAGAGAAGGAATGCAGTCTCATCACCGAAGTTGACCTGGGTCATGGTGCCGGGTTTGTTTGTTTGGTCGATTTTCGCTCTTTCAGGAGGTACTGCCGCTGTTGGATCAGAAGAACTGCACGAACAGCATAAGAAATCGGTCCAAGTTAAAGAGTTGATCATAAAGTCGGCTGGAGATGTCAGCGAAGTGGAACTGGATGCTTCGGTTATGCCGGAAGCGGACCTGGATGGAAGCGGAAAAGTGACTGTCTCCGAGTTGGAAATGTACCTCGAAGCGAACCCGGGCGCATACGACCTACGTATCGACCCGACCGAAGACGGGGAAGGCTTCAAGATAAGAATAACCCAGGAAACTGAGGGCCCTCACGCTGAACATGATGTGGACTGGACGGTGGATGTTGATGAAGACCACCTCGTAGATGTGGTCGAAACGGGGGAGCATGGAACGAAGACGATCAAGATCATTAAGCGTCGGGTCGGGGAAGGCGGCGCAACTGAGGAACTGATAGAGAAAGAGTTGGAGATCATAGGCGAGTCAGAAGGGCACGAGAACGTTTTCGTGATAAAAACGGGTGGACCCCATGAGCATGGAGAGCACGGCGAAAAGGAGATCACCGTTCACATAGTAGAGGGGGATGAGGGTGGCGATCACTTGGTTTGGGTCGGCGATGACGGGGTTGCGGCCGGCGAAGGAAAACACGTTATCGTCCGCAAAACAGTCTCCGAAGACGGGAATCATCTAATCGTTGTAGAGGAGACGGACACTG
>JAUWTT010000646.1 GCA_030614585.1 Acidobacteriota bacterium | reverse complement strand
CCTGAGGAGTTCAGGTGCTCGGTCCTTTACCAGGATGCGGGTTTCAAAATCGAGGCCTGACGAGTAGCCCAGGTATTCATGAGTTGGTCGGGCGTAACAGTAGATGCAGCCATGCTCACAGCCCCTGTACGGGTTGATACTGAAGTCGAACCCGATGTCGGGACTGTCGTTCCGAGCAATGATCGATCGAGACGCATCCTTCAAATAATGAGTAGCGGGTGTCCCGTCTCCGCGCTCTTCTTTGACTAGATGGATTCGTTCAAAGCGGTTGCGAGGGTTCTCCGCGGTCCCCCGTCCGTTCCAACCTTTCTGCGAGCCTACCCTGGTTTTCAAGTTTCACCCTTTGTTCACCATAGTATAGCACACAGCCGGAGTGGCTACCAGGCTATTCCGTAGTCGTCTCCATGATTGCTGGAACCTCCCCAGAAGCCTCCATTTTCAAGATCGAAGAAAATGGCGTTGATCGGTCCGGACGTGTAATTACTAAACTCCAGCTTGTAGCCCATCTTCTTCAGATCTCTTCGCACCCAACTGGGGATTTCTTCATTGAGTGTCAGGCGCCCCGGGGTTGATTCGTGGTCTCCGAAAGAGCTTCGCATCTGGTAGCTCGTGATGTTGGAGGCTTCGCAAGCCTCCTGCACATTCATTCCGAATTCGACCATGTTCAAGAAGAACTGCAGCAGGTTCTGATCCTGCGTATCGCCTCCCTGCACGGCAAAGGATAGATAGGGCTTACCATCCTTAAGCGCGATTGCGGGTGTCAAAGTAGCTCGAGGCCGTTTGCCAGGTTCCACTACATTGAACGGGTTCTCGCCTGGGTCCAAGACGAAACTCTGCATCCGTTGGCTCATACCGATCCCGGTTTTCCCGGCGATACAAGCGGGTATCCAGCCGCCACTTGGAGTGATCGAGACAATCCAGCCCTCCTTATCGGCCGCCTGGATAGAGGTCGTACCGGCCAGGAACCCTTCCAGGTGTGTGTTCCAGTCGGCTGAAGTCTGCTCAGCTTCCGGAGCTTTTCTCTCAGGTGGCCATTGCTTCAGAAGATCGGTAAAAGGGTTTTCTTTCCCTTCCCACGGATAGGGGTCCCCCGGCTTCACTTCAGGATCGTTTTCTTCAAAGTTGATCTGCTTGTAACGGAGCTTTGCATAATCCTTCGACAGCAGACCGAGGATCGGCTCCTCCGGAGGGAAATAGGGATCGCCGTAATAGAAGTCGCGGTCGGCGAATGCCAGGTTCATGGCCTGATAGAGAAGGTGGATGTAGCGGGTGCTGTTGAGTCCCAGGGCTCGAACGTCGGTGTTCTCAAGAATGTTGAGAGCCTGCAGCATCACAGGCCCCTGGACCCAGTGTGTCAGTTTGTAGACCTCGATGCCCCTGTAGTTGATCATGACCGGTTCTTCGATGTGAACCTTCCAATTGGCCAGATCCTCCGGCGTGTGCAAGCCGCCCTGCTCTTGAGATCCGGCCACGAAATCTTTGGCGATATCTCCCTTGTAGAAGCGGTCATAGGCGGCGTAGATTGCCTCTTTTCGCGACTTTCCAGCCGCTAGAGCTGCGGCTTCTGCTTCAACCAGCTTCTGAAGTGTGCGCAGCAGGTCAGGTTGTCGCAGGATCTCACCTGGATTTGGGGCTTCTCGGTCCTCCCCCGGATGAGTCAGAAAAAGCTTCTTGGAGTAGGGCCACTCCCGGATCGTATCCTTCTCGCGTTCAATGGCATTGGCTGTAGCAGCCTCGATGGGATAGCCTTCCGCCATCTGCATTGATGGCCCGAGGACCTCTTTAAGACTGAGTTTGCCGTATTCAGCCAGCATCACCATCAGGCCTCCGGGAGTACCGGGCGTAACGGCTGCGAGCGGGCCTTCGCCTGGGGGATAGGTAAGGTCCTTCTGCTTGAAGAACTCGGCCGTAGCTCCCGTCGGAGCCACTCCAAGAGCGTTAATGCCAATAACTTTACCAGTGCCGGGGTGATAGATGAGGGCCTGTGTCTCTCCTCCCCAGCTCAGGGCATCCCACATGGTTGACGTAGCCCCCAGCATTGCGCAGGCTGCATCCACTGCGTTTCCTCCTCGACCGAACATCATGGCACCGGCGGTTGCTGCCAGCGGTTTTCCGGTGATTGCGATCCAGTGTCGGCCGTGGAGAACGGGTTTCTCCGTTCGTTGTCCAACCATGGTTGATTGTGTCAGCGAGACACAGAGAAAAGTAACCAGCAGGGTGTAGATGCGTGACGCTACGTTCATTTCGGTCT
>JAUWTT010000584.1 GCA_030614585.1 Acidobacteriota bacterium | reverse complement strand
CTGAGGATTTCCTGACGCCAGATCCCGTTACGATTGGCGGAGGCGAACTCGCGACTCGAGCTTTGAACATTATGGAAAACAGGAAGATCACGTCATTAATGGTGACAGATCAATCTGGGAGAATCATTGGCGTGATCCATCTACATGATCTGTGGGGCACGGAGATGTTTTGAGCCATGGGACTTCCACATCAGGTTGCGGGTAGCGTTCAGAAGATCAAGTTCATCCTGCTGGATGTTGACGGGGTGTTGACCGACGGGCGAGTAGGTCTGCTGCCGGACGGTGGCGAGATCAAGTATTTCTCAATTTATGATGGCCTGGCCATCCGCCTGGCACAGCGAGTCGGCATCGAAGTCGGATTTATCAGCGGGCGTCGAAGTCAGGAAGTAGGGGTCAGGGCAAGGGAACTCGAAGTGGATGTGGTCATCCAGGGAACCAGCGACAAGATGAAGGACTTCGAAAAAATACTGGAAGAGAAGGGCCTTCTACCAGAGGAAGTCGCTTACGTGGGAGATGATCTGCCCGATATCCCCTTGCTGCAGAAAGTCGGCTTTTCGGCCGCTCCACAGAACGCCGCAGAGCCGGTCAAGTATTACGTCCATTACGTAACTCAGGCCAAAGGTGGAGACGGTGCGGTGCGTGAAGTAATCGATCTCCTTCTCAAGACTTCCGGCAAATGGGATGAAATCATTGCGTGTCTGGGAGACTGTGACGCACCGGCCGCTGGGTAATCGGTGATCAGTTATCGGTTATCGGGGTTGGGGGTCTTGAGTCTTGGGTAGGCTGACCCGTGCTCGTGCTCGTAATCGGTAATCGGTTATCGGGGTAGAAGGTAGAACCGGGGAGATCGGTGATCGGTTATCGGGTTTACCACCAAGGGACCAGGACCACCAGGAGTCACCAGGTGGCTACCTGGCCCATCACGGTCGGTGGCTGATTAAGTCCAGCATACTCTCAACGCCGCGGTTGAAATCATCCGGGGGCGGTAGCAAGCTAATGATCAGAAAACCCTCGCCTGGAAAATCATAAAAGTAACCTGGGTGTGCCAGCACGTTGACCTCCTCGAGGAGAGCTGTAACCCACTCCTCATCACCCAGCGTTCGGGGAATCCGCAGCACCGCGTTCCAGCCGCCCTCGAGTCGAAGGCAGTCAACCGAAGTATTGGCCACTATCGATCTGAGCGTCGAGAGATTCATTCGGATACGTTCAAGGATTTGCCTTTGCACTTGTGGAGCCAGCTCAAGAATCCGTCCGAGAGCCTCTTGAACGCTTGTCTGGACCGAGAGAAACGTGTCCGAGATCAGCTCCAGCCGTGGCCGGACACTCTCCCTGAAATTCTCGGGTCCGCGGATCAAAATCCAGCTGAGTTTCAGTTGAGGGAGCCCTGCTGTTTTCGACAGGCCGTTCAGAAAGAAACTGGGAAAGTCTGAGTGGGCAACTGGGTCGAATCCTCGTGACGTGCCATTGAGGGGATAATCGAAAAACACTTCATCGCATATGACGGGGATACTGCGCGGACTGCATAGCTCTGCAATTTCGGTCCAGTCGGCCTTCGAAACAAACGACCCTGTCGGGTTGTTTGGACTCACCACAAGGAGCGCGCGTGGATCTTGAGTGACCTGCTCCTGTAACTCCTGCAAGTCGATCACCCAGCGCTCGTCAAAGTGCAGCGTGTAGGGGACCCCTCGCACCGATTCCATAGCAGCAAGATAATCGAACAGGGGATAGCCAGGGCGAGGAATCAGTACCGATTCACCCGGATTTGCGAGTAGTTTGAAGAGGAAAGCATAGGCCTCACTTGTGCTCGAAGTCAGCAGGATGTCCTCTGGATCAACACTGCAGGAACGATCTGCATAGTACTGTGCAACAGCTTCCCGGGCCTTCCGGAGCCCACGAGGGTCCGGCGCGTAATGAAACGAGCAACTCTCGTTAAGGGCCTCTTTGAGTTCCTCTTCCGGGTAGCGAATCCCAGCCTGGGTGGGATTTGACAGTGTCAGGTCAATGACCTCTGTCCCTTGTTCGCGTTTCTGCTCAAGGACTTGAGTAAGCTGGTTCTTTTGCAGGTCAAAGTCAACACGATCTGAAAACAAAGCGTATCTATTCTACGAGGTGCTCCTCGAAGTGAGAAGAGGCATGGAAAGGTAAGGGGTCTGGCCTATGACGAACGACGAACTGGAAGATAGGTGTCCCGCTTGGGATTCATCCCTCAAGGGCGTACTGGGCTCTACACATGTCGCCCCGAGGCGGGGCTCAGGAATTCTACGACACCTCTAACCGGCGTTACGGGCTCTGTCCAACCGCCCCTCAACGCCAGTGCTACAGCTTCCGATATAAAAGCCTTGCCAGACCAGGGGCGAACCACAGAATTGATTTCCACCGCAGATCGGCTAAAATAGCTGATTGGCGCGGGAGTAATTCAGCGGTAGAATGCCAGCTTCCCAAGCTGGACGTCGCGGGTTCGATTCCCGTCTCCCGCTCCAGCTTTCTCCCTGAGTTGTCAATAACTTAGATAAATTCAGGAGGACCCGAGAGATATACTGATGATGGCCTTAACCACCGTCTACATGTCTGCGTAAGGCATCTTGGGTACCTTCCCCAATAAACGTGAGTAGACAGTTAATGCACCGCGGTGATGAGCGGTGTGGTCAGCAATAGCTCCGACGACAGCAAACCGGGGGGCACCGCCCATCACTGGACCATCAGGCAGAGACTGATTTAATTCTCCGTCAGACTTCTTACCAATGACTTCTATGGCATTGGCTACGGCCTTGCTGAACCGATCACGGGCAGAATCCAGGGAACTGCAGGCCATCGTGATCTTGGTGTGCTTTTCGAAATCGAGGTCGAATCCACTCGGGTTAAACATTCCGTCCACGAACCAGTCGATTGTTTGGGCCGTATGAGCTATTTGCTGGGCGGTGGTGAATGTGCCGTCTCTAGGAAGAAAAGCCGAATCCTCCTCCGAAAGACAAGAGGTGCTGCGTTCGAAAAATTCAGATATCGATTCCAGTTGTTCAACTAGACCTTCCCTGATCATGTTTCTCTCCTTTCCAATCAAGCCTTTCAATAAACAAAATCGTTGACTTGGACAATGTGACAAGCCTTTCCGGCGATCTTGTAGCCCGAGATCAGCAGTGGCAATGGGTTCTTCTCATATGTTAT
>JAUWTT010000341.1 GCA_030614585.1 Acidobacteriota bacterium | reverse complement strand
TGGCGGGACGGTCATCGTAAATCAACCGACTTTTCATTTCGGGGAGAAAAGAGTCAAACCGGGGAACTGAATCCTTTCATTCTATTTCTCGGTGGGCCAATACATTCATCAGAGGCGTCTTCAGCGCAGATGGGACACTGAGGCCTCGGATTTAAGCGACAGCTGGAGTCGTAAGTAACCTGGCTAATTATGCTTTCATGCCCCTCAAGTCTTCATCCCAGTATGTTCTCTATCCTGGCTCCATTAGGTACTGAGTAGGACATACGAGGGCGCATGAATGTGGCACAACCCTTCAGTATGGCCATGTTCGGATCACGAAATATATTCTTCTGGGCTTCCTTTATATCTTCCTTACATCAGAAGAGCTGGGTACCTATAAGTATGGCTGTCCCAAATTCTGAGGCCACGGAAAGGCTCTCCTGAACTTCATCGACTTCTCCCACCGGAATGAACAGGAGCACGATGCCGGAGGTGCCGTTAACCAAGACCTGAATGATTCACGCAGCTATCCATTAAATCTGGTTGAAATCAGTCATTAAGGCCTAAGAAGTGGCCCCACAGCAGGAACGTAAACCGGGGTATGAAATCCCAGTTTTGGGCATGCGGTTACAGGGACGTTTTTCGTAAAATCCGGGCTCCGTGGGAGGCCCGTGTCTCTACTGCAGGGCTCATCAATCGCAACCCAATGGAGACGACAGGTGATCGCGCTGTGGCACGCAGGTCCACGGAAAGGTTGTCTCCATCGAGCATACATTTTTTACGTTTCATGCTGCTCGATCTGAAGTCACTCCACA
The DNA here is from genome assembly GCA_030614585.1 of Acidobacteriota bacterium. GTDB lineage: Bacteria > Acidobacteriota > UBA6911 > RPQK01 > JAPXNP01 > JAUWTT01. The sequence goes on along the minus strand of JAUWTT010000341.1, from coordinate 4,446 downwards.
TTGAAACCTGCTCGTGGGCCGCCTCGGAGGGGCGAAGGGACAAAAGGGTAAGCGTTTTACTGACGCACCCGGGAACCACCGTGACTTCTAAACCCATCGGTACAATGCTTGAGCCGGTCGGGAACTGTCAGTGTTTATGCGACGTCCCCTCTTTCTATTTAGGGGATGAGGGTGGCACTGAGGATCGGGATTAATCAGCAGAAGGTTGTGCAATTATCCCTTCGCACACCCTCATAAGCCCTCCGCATATTTATAGGAATAGAAGGAAGAAGGGAAGAATGGAAACGAGGCAACTGAATGCTCATCCGGAATAGTCTGGAACCACTATTGGGTCGATGGCTGGAAGAAACGGATAGAAGTCCTCCGATGCGTGCCAATTCCCCTTGGGGTCGTGGCCCGACGACCGCATGTATTACGAAGGCATCTTCTTTGGCCTCCGTTGAACTTGAAGACATGGATAGTTATAGATATAGGTACCTGATGTTCGCTGTGCAAGGAGAGGCTGAAGGAAGGCAGAGAAGGAAAGCTGTGCGCTTACTTCACTATCGACTGCTCCGAGACAGAGCTTTTGCCGACTGGCACGAGGTGACATGCGCCCACTGAGAAGGAGGAAGTAAGGAAGGGGGAAGTAAGGGACACGGTTTCTTCCATTCAACATTCGACCTGGGCTAAGCTTGACAATACCCATGGGACAAATCAGGATTTGATGAGGTACTCACGCATGACTAATGTTATCGATACACGCACATGGATTTCGCCAGTGCATCTGGAATGGGGTCTCCCTATTGGATTTTGGAAGTTCAAAATGACAAGATTTGCCTTACCTGCTTTGTTCTTAATGTTCGTCACGACCGTCCTGGTAGTGGCTGGTCCTCCTTCGGAGTATGAAGAGAACTGGCCTCAGTGGCGTGGTCCAAGTGGCAATGGAGTCGCAGCCAATAGCGACCCCCCTGTGGAATGGAGTGAAACAGAACACGTCAAGTGGAAGACCGCGATTCCGGGGAGGGGCTCGTCCTCTCCGATCATCTGGGGAGATTCCGTATTCATTACGTCAGCCGTGCCAGCTGGTGTCGAGGAGCCGTCAGAAGCCTCCAGCGGGAGGCGGCGGGGAAGAACGACAACAGTCAAACACCAATTCGTTGTTTTCGCCATCAGAAGACAAAACGGAGAAGCCTTATGGCGAACCACGGTTCGGACAGAACTCCCACATGAAGGGACCCACGCCACGGGAACCTGGGCTTCGAATTCAGTGGTCACCGACGGTCAGAATGTGTACGCCTACTTTGGTTCTCGGGGCCTCTACTGCCTGGATATGTCAGGGAGTGTTGAGTGGGAACGAGATTTTGGCGAAATGAACAAACATAATTCTTTTGGGGAAGGAAGTTCTCCCGCCTTGCACGGCGATAGGATTCTAGTTCAGTGGGATCATGAAGGACCGTCGTATCTCTTTGCCCTGGATAAAAGGACTGGTGAAGAAATCTGGAAAGTGCCCCGCGACGAAGGAACGTCATGGTCCACTCCCAAAGTAGTGGAGCATGATGGGATCGAACAAGTGCTGACCAGCGCGTCCGGTCGAGTTCGCTCATATGACTTGAGAGACGGAAGCCTGATTTGGGAATGCGAAGGACTGGGCCGGAATGTAATTCCTACGCCCGTCGTGATCGATGATTTTGCCATTGTGACGAGCGGCCATCGCCAACCCGCTTTACTGGCAGTTCGCCTGGATCAAGCAAAGGGCAACATCACCGGATCCGAAGCCATTGCCTGGTCGCTGAGCCGTGATACTCCCTACACCCCTTCCCCACTCCTATATGAAGACTACCTCTATTTCCTAAAGAGAAACTCAGGCATTCTTTTTAATCTCAACGCTAAGACGGGCGCGGCGTTCTATGAAAACCAACGGCTGGAGGGTATTGGAGATGTTTACTCTTCTCCAGTTGGGGTCAGTGGAAGAGTCTACATTACGGATCGCGACGGGAATACGCTGGTCATTCGGCACGGTCCCGAGTTTGAGATTCTGGCAACAAACTCCCTTGATGAAGGTTTTGATGCATCCGCGGCGATCGTTGATGACGAGATCTTTTTACGTGGGCAAAAGCATCTCTATTGCATCAGTGAGTGATTCAGGCTTTGTCATGTTTAGGCCTAGTCAGCGGCTTTCGTAACAATCAGGGCATGACTGTCAGCTACAAGGGTCATCGCTTTCACTCGTGTGATCATCTCACAGGTTTCGTCGACGGGTTACAGCTCTCAGTTTCTCGGAAAGACTATTGCTGGGCTCAGTTCAACGTGAGAACGACTTCGGTTCTTCGTTATAAGCACACTTTGATGAGCTAGAGTTGCACTGCGTTGGATCTACGCGGGCACAATTTCGGGCACAACCCCCTGTTTCAAGCCCATTTCCAGGGAAGTCGGATTAGCCGGAAAGCCCCGTCACGAAAGGGTTTGAGGAAGCGCGCCCGGCAGGATTCGAACCTGCGACCTTCGGTTTCGTAGTTAGATCTTCAGGCGCTGAAAATAAAGAACTTATGGGAATACCTGGCTTTCAAAGCCCCCATAGCCCCCTATAGTCACCTACAAAACCGACCCCTGCACGACCCTAACTCGGGAATGCCGTAGAATCGTTTGGCGGCCCGATGGATGTGCTGAAACATGACCTTCAGTTTGATCGATCTCTCCGGATAAACACGCGCAAACTAAGTGGTTGTCATCACCGAGGTTGCCATGTTTAGCCGTTCTTAGGTCAGCAGACGGATGTCTCCCAGTTGGTAACTCGTGCTCTGATCCCATTGCATTAATGCTGGAGGCAATATAGTCTAATTCAAGTGATTGAGGATTATGGAAAACGGAATAATCTTACCAAAGACATCGATTGTGTTCGATTCATTAACGGATGCAAAGGAGGCTCCATCATGATTCCACGGTATCTCACTCTGATCATCGTATTGGCTATGTTGTTTTCTACTAACGGATTCGCGCAAGATTCTCGGAAAGATGTGGATAACTTTAGGCAGGTTCTCTATGAGCTTATGGCCAGCGTCGAATTTGCATCTGGGGAAGAACCGGACGCTTCTCTGGCTATTCTTGAGAGCGGCGATCAAGAAATGGAGGCGTTACTTCGCCTCATAAAGGACAAGAAGGGCTTTTTCGCCGCTGCAAATCGAGTATTGGGCCATATGGAGTCCTCTGGGACTCGCGTTGCGGATCAATCCCATTTCCTCCCGGAAGACGTGCCTGGTATGGAAAGGTATGCTCTCAGCTTAGACCCTTTTCCTCCTGACTATCCTCCGGCTTCTGGGCTGTACTACAACAAGATCGTTGCAGAATTGAAACTATACAATCTGGTCTCTTCCGAGAAGGACCGCTGTAACTCAACCGCCATATCCGATTGGTGGTCGATTTGGTGGGAGTTAAACTCGGCCTCTGTAATTGCGGATTGGCTTTGCACTGTAGCTGGATGTGATCCTTCGGGCATTGGATGCTTGATTGTCTGTGCCATTACGGAGACCGGAGCAAAGGCGGTGTTCCTGGCTGCGCGTCCGGTCGATCTTTGCTCGTTCCATGATGCGAACATCGATTCTGCAGAACTGCAGGCCGGTTACGAGAACACCGTGAGAATCATGAACAACCTTAACGAGCACGATGAGAAGATCGAAAATGAGTTTGACGCCATGGACGAAAAGCTTGAGGAGATTATCGAGCTACTGAGGACGCCGCAAGGAAACCGTCCAGGTTGGAACGAAGACAAGAAGAATTAGCAGGGTTTCCCTCCGCTTTCGCCCGGAATCCAGTATCAGAGAGTAAGCCCCGGGAGAGGTCTCCGCAAGGTCGATTTCTCCCGGCAGGCCCCAACTACAAAGGAAAGATAGAAACTGGAACAATTCGATGCTTGTCATTTGTCACTTGAAAATGGCGGGGCCGACGAGACTCGAACTCGCGACCTCCGGCGTGACAGTTCGAAGCTTATTGGTTGCCAAAACTTACCAAATCGTTAATAACAAGCGATTTATCGGGTTCAGCGGACGGATTGGACACCTCGAATTTACCAGAACTTACCATTTCGAAAGGAACTAACTCGGAACTTTTAGTTAATGGCTGACACGGTGTTCTGCATCCTGACCAACTCCAGCAACGGGCACTGGGAAACTGATTCTATGGTTTCAAACAAGCAATGATGGTCTCTTCATAGGTTTCCAAAACATCGCCACCATAAATCTCCCCTCCACGCCGCCTGACACGAAACCGAAAGCGCCGGGGGGAAGTTCGAAGGGCGCAGCGCTTCTATTTCTGCGATGAGTGTTCGTGGACGATCTTCCAGCCGTCCTTTGTTCGAGCGAACACCAATGTCCCACGCCGCGATCCCGATTTCACCTCCGCCCCATAGGTGACGACGCTGTCTGCGTAGAAGGTAACGATTGCAACGTTACCAAACACGTCCACTTTCGG
>JAUWTT010000380.1 GCA_030614585.1 Acidobacteriota bacterium | reverse complement strand
TGCTCTATGGAAAGCTTAAGGAATTCGTACAGGAGCACCTTTTTGACCAGCAGGTCGCGATTGATAATTTGAACACGCTACGCAATCTCTCCGAGCCCGAAGCCACAAGAACCGCTATTGAGACATTCAAAAAGCAGATCAATGTGCTAACGGTACAGGACAAGGGCGACGCGGAGATAAAGGATCACATAAAGCTGCGCCAGACGCGGTCCTTCGTAGTGAAGGAACAGGGATATTTAGTCCCGAGAAAAAGCGTGTTTAACAAAATCATCGGTGATAGCAGTCTAGAACTGGAATTCGCAGATTTTCTCGAAGACTGTGATGACGTGGTTTCTTACGTTAAAAACTACATGGCGGTCAACTTCCGTAACGACTACGTAAACGCGGTCGGAGATATTTCAAATTACTACCCGGACTTCATTGTGAAGAGTTCGGAAAGGGAAATATACATTGTCGAAACAAAGGGGCAGGAAGACTTGGATGTCCCTTTGAAGATGGCACGGCTGAAACGATGGTGTGAGGATATCAATCAGGCCCAGGATCAAGCGGATTTTGATTTTGTGTATGTGGACGAAGAGGGCTTTGGAAAATACAAACCATCGAGTTTTGGAGAATTAGTCAAAGCATTTAGTGAGTATAAAACCTAATACGGGAGATCCCGCGAATCTGAAGCAGAACTAAGGATTGTCCCGAGAAAAAAAGAGGGATTGCGCTCCAGCAAAGGTTTTGCCCTCGAGCTTCAGCACCGTGAGAGTCTTAAGAGGAGGAGTATAATGATTCCAGGCCCCTACGCAGTTTGTGAGCTCACCTACCCAGACGAAGGTTCAGATGCGCCAATCTTCAGAACCATCAAACATGGTTACGACACGGCGGAACATGCATTCTCGGAGATCCCGAGCCTGGCCGAAAAAGAAGGCGTCCCTGCGGAAGACTTGGTTGTGATCAAGTTGGTAGACAAAGAAGATCAGGGCGAAGACTGAGGTTCCACTCTATTGCAGTGTAACCACCACTGTAGGCAGCCGATCCATTGCTTCACGATTCTTCCCAGGCATCCAGTGCGTGTAATTCCGTACTGAACTGGGAGCTGGAGTGGCTCAATTTCAACAAGAAAAACCGAATCTCGCCGAGTCATTAGATGCGGCTTAGATAAACGGCTGTTTTGGGGCTTCAGGCACGGCACACGCTGTTTCCTTAAACTGTTGATTTGAAAAGAGAAAAGGGTTGGTTGCGGGGGGGGGATTTGAACCCCCGACCTTTGGGTTATGAGCCCAACGAGCTACCAGACTGCTCCACCCCGCGCCATTTGGAAGACGTAATTCTAGTGTAAAGGCAACTTCAGTTCAACCGCCGTAGAACCCGGCTCAAGCTGCCCGACTCTGGTTATCGGCGAGCAGTTAACTACTCGCCTTCGGCCTCAGCTTCCTCTGCGCCGCCGCGAACACACCGGAAACCAATCCCGAACTGGGATCCGGCCATATAACCCGCGCGCGTCCACAAAGTCATGCTCTCGCCCTTCAAAGCGTACGAACCGCCACGAACTGCTACGTACCTGCCGTTATAGAAAGGTATCCCTTCGGTCTTCCCGTCAGGATAGGGCTCCAGAATATCCGATGTCCATTCCGTTACGTTGCCCATCATGTCATAGCAACCGTAGGGACTCTTGTCGGATACAAGCGAACCGACCTCGATAACGTCCCGGACTCCGTGTTCATTGGTGTTCGCTTTCGTCCAGTCGAAAGTATCACCCCAGGGAAATCTCAAACCCTCCGTGCCGCGGGCCGCTTTCTCCCATTCCACTTCGGTAGGAAGCCTTTTCCCAGCCCACGCACAAAACTCCTTGGCGTCTCCCCAGGTCAGGTTGGCAACCGGATTGTCTTCGCGCCCGATCGTATACGAGCTCCTCCAGTCGCCTTCGGCTTCATAATCGCTCTCAAGCTGGAATCGTGCAAACTGGCCGTTGGTCACTTCGTAGACATCGATCTCGAAGTCAGGCAGCGACACTGTGTGGGCGGGAGCCGCAATCGGAGGACTTCCGGGCATCTTGTCGCTCCCCATTGTGAACTCACCCGCCGGCACCGATACCATGTCCCCAGGTATCGGCCTTTCTTCCAGTTCTACGTCAAGCGATGCATCATCAATAGTCTGCTCCCCAGCCTGACCACAAGCGCCAAACCAAAGAGGCAGGCTCAACAACACAAATAGAATCAGGATATGCCGTCTCATAGAAGTAAACTTATATCACTCTGGGCTGAAAACAGCCAACAGATTTTGAGCTTTTGCCTGAGGCGGTCGAGGAACTCTTGGTCTAAAGGGCCGAAGGGGCGAAATCAGGAGCTCCAGTCGACCACGTTTTCAGTTGACCAACTCTTTCGAGAAACGAGATTTCAGACATCTCTTCGGGTCCTTGGCGTGAGAAAAACGGAGTTCACGCAAAGCCGCTAAACTCGTTAAGGGCATGGGCGTGCAAGCAACTACATGATCTGAGGATCTGTCTCTTTTGAGCTAGACATCAAGGCGCTTCAGGAAGACGGAGTCCACGTGGTACGAACCCACTCGAGGGCCTCATCACGGCTGTTAATTTCTTCCTCGAGTTGCTTGTCCTCCAGTGAGGAGAGAATGGTTGAAAAAATCGGACCCGGTGTAAAGCCGTGGTCGATCAAGTCATGGCCACTCAAGAACAGTTCCGGCTTCAATGTCTCCTCACCAATTTCCTCTAATTTCCGGCAACAGAACTCGTAGTTGGAAAGATCCCGATGGCTGGCCAGACAGTCGAGTCGGTGGAGTTCGAGATGATCGTCAAAATGATCCTTCCGGAGGAACTTCTTTAATGTGCATTCCCGCATCTGCTGGACGTGTATGAAGCGCAGGTGATCCTTGACCAGATCTACCACCCTGTGAGTGTCTTCTCGGGACACTCTGAGCCTTCGGCAGATATCCACGGCCATGTTTGCTCCGACTTCGGCGTGACCATTGAATCGGATTCTGTCTTCCACCTTGAACGTAGGCGGCTTACCAACGTCGTGCAGCAGGACTCCAAGCGCCAGGACACGATGCAACTTTTCTGCGAGCCTCAGCATGAGACAGGTGTGCACAAACACATCTCCTTCAGGGTGAAACTCAGGAGGTTGCTCCACACCGGACATCGCGGCTACTTCAGGAAGAATCACTTCCAGGAAGCCATTCTCTCTGAGCATCTCAAGGCCAAGCGCTGCGCGCCGTGAGACGAGTGTCTTCAGGAGTTCATCTCGGATTCTCTCATGGCTTACTTGACTGATCTCATGGGCTCGGGCTTTGAGCGCGCACTTCGTTCGGTCCTCAATCTGAAAGCCCAGTTCGCATGCGAAACGAATTGCCCGCATTAGGCGGAGCTTGTCTTCTCGGAAACGAGCTTCAGGGTCCCCCACCGTCCGGATGATTCGGTTCTCAAGGTCCTGACGCCCCTCTACAAAATCAATCACTTCTTCTGTATCCGGATCCAGCATCAGAGCGTTTATCGTGAAGTCTCGCCTTAATGAGTCTTCCTGAGCCGAAGTGAATTCGACGCGCCCCGGATGTCGCCCATCCTGGTAGTCAAAGTCCTTACGGAATGTGGCTACCTCATAGTTGATCGAATCGATTATCACAACGACAACGCCGAACTGCCTGCCGACAGGGATCGTGTGATCAAACAGTCTCTCGATTGTTTCGGGCGGCGCTGACGTGGTCACGTCAATATCTGAAACCGGTCTGCGGAGCAACAGATCTCTGACCACTCCGCCGGCGAATAGTGCTTCATGACCTGCTCTACCCAGAGTCTTGACGATCTGTAGAGCCCCATTGAGAAAACGCGGCTCGATCTGGCTCAGGAGACCCATAGAAAACCCTCGAGGCATGGTAGCATAGGCCCCGGAATGAGGCACCTTGCGGCAGCCCTGATCACAGCCACCCTTCTTCTGGGACTGTGGTGGCAGCTGACTAAAGTCGGTGAACCGGGATTCGACCATTTTATTCCAGCTGATGCTGCAGGGGTACTGGTTGTCAACAGATTTCCCGATTCGCTTGAATTCGTCAGTCAGACTCGCTTGGGAGAGTGGGTGGAGATTGACCTGAGTACACGCCCGGAAGTTAGAGAGCTTTACGAGAGTGGTCTGGTTGAAGACATAAGGCAGAATGTTGAAACCGTCTGGCTCTGTGTCCACACAATCAGGCCTTCCGAGAGTGGTAGCTATCGCATTGAATTCAGCGCCTTCTTGACTCCCGGGCCCGGTCGTGGCGCGCACCTTGAACGGGTGCTCGAAGACGCAGTGATCGACCGGTTCGGGGAGGAAAAGACCTCAGTGTTGGAAGAGGATGAGGTTCGGATATTTCGAGGTGAGGAGGAAGGCCACATCCTCTACCTAAAACGGACAGACAACTTCCTGGCACTGTCAAATACCAAGGAGGGTTGGCTCCAATCTACGCTGGCCCAGAACCAAAGCGTCCCAAGCCTGGCTGAAAGCCCCGGCTACCGGCGCATTCTCGAGCACCTGGACTCGAGATCAGATCTCTTCCTCTATTTTGGAGGCTCTCGATCGTTCAGTTTCCTGCCTGAGTTTGGCTATACGATTGACATTGAAGGGACAGAAGTTCGGGACTCCTACTACGAAATTCCTGAGTGAACGCCCCTGAGCCAGCATGAAGAGAACCACCAAGACACCAGGGACACCAAGGAATTAAGGCAACCCAAGATTCTTGGTGCCCTTCGTGACTTAGTGGTGAATCCCACAGCTGAGAAATCACACGTGAGGATCTCTTTTGGGCAGGCATTCGATTACGAGCACGAGCACGCCCACGAGCACGAGCACGAGCGAAGATACCAAGGTCC